>JAJDNK010000182.1 GCA_022340715.1 bacterium BMS3Abin03
TTTTGGAAGCGTGATAGGTGAATATGTAAACAGATCTATATTCGTAATATTCGGTTCAAATATTGAAATTTCTTTAGCTAACGGTGTATCATTTTTCCCTACAAAAAATATATTATGGCCCATCTGTTTTAGTGCTTTTACCACATTAAATGTATAGTATGCTGCAGCATTCCACCAGGGGGATTGATATAATACAAGAATATTCAAATTGATTTAACTTTAATATTTTTTTATCAAATATAGTGAAAGATTTTATTCAGTTTTAGGTGAACGATTAAAAGCTAATTATAGAAAGCTTGTTAGTTGAGAATTTTCGTGAGGGTTGAAATTATTTGTCCTATCATTTCATCCGAATCAGAAGGTTTAATAATAAAATTTTTATCTCCGTCTGCATAACCATATTTAACAAAATTATTTTCTAAGAAAACACCAATTGTCGGTGTGCTGAGTGCGAATGAAAAATGTAGTGGCCCTGTATCGCCACAAATAAAAACACTGCAGTTTGATATAAATGATTTAAGTTTTTTCAAATCTGTAATCTGAATTGAATTGTATTTTTCCGTATCGATATTCTGAAAATCTTCTTGTTCCTCGATTCCAAAAGCTAGAACAGGGAAGTAGTTTGTTTCAGAAGAAATTCGATAAAATAATTTTTTAAAATTTTCTATATCCCATTTTTTCTTTCCGCGCGCCCCAACCCAAATGCCGATTAATTTGGTCTCATTATTTATACCAAAATTTCCACGCAATAAATCTTTTATTTGTTTAATTTCAGCTTTATTAGAAAATATTTCGGGCTTAAAATAGCTTTTATCATTTGATAGAAAACTCACTAAATCCTGTTGTATTACATAATAGTGTTTTGTATGATCCGGAGTAATATGAACATTTGTGAAAATTGAACTCCGTCCCTTATCAAATCCGATTCTTAAAGGGGATTTTGTCAAATATGAAATGTATCCATTCAGGAAAGAAGCTCCCGAAGGATTAGAGCTTTCAATTATAAGAGTGTATTTATTCCCTCTAAGTGTTGAAATCAATTTAAAAAATCCAAATGGACTTTTTATAAATCTTTTATGATCAAATGTATAAATGTTGTTAAGGTGTGGATTGTTCTCACAAAGTGATTCATTTGTTTTTGCTATTAGAATATCAATTTCTGCATCCGGAAGAATGGTTTTTGTTTTTTTGATCAGTGGAGTTGTTAAAACCAAATTACCAATTCTTCTATCCTGGCGGATAATGAGTACTTTATCAATTTTTGAAGGATCAATTGAATCAACAGAAATCAATTTCTGTTTAATAAACAACTTCAACAAAAATGTTAAAGCTTTTTTACTGGATCGTTCCACTGATTTCAGAAAGTTCATGATTTTAGTTATTTAAAAGATTTCAGAATTTAGTGCTGTTCAAAATTTTATGTGTTCCAATGAAATTTGATTTAAAAGCCGAGGTTAATTTATAATTACAAATTTCAGAATTATCTTATCATAAAATATTCATATTTTAATTAAGAGAAATAATTTATTTTAAAGTAAAATACTATTCCGAAGAAGGATAAAAGTGAAAATTCTAATATATAGGTGCAGATGTGAGCAAAAATACTACTGATAAGATTGATGATTTTATCTGGTGGATTATTTTCTTTTTCCTCGGTTCTATGATCTTTTCCACGTTCCTGGTACAGGCAACTGTAATTATACTTTTCCTGGCATACATTGTAAGAATAATTACACGAAGAAAAATAAATTACTTTTATACACCTCTTGATATTCCTTTTCTTGTCTTTATCATAGCCCGCTCACTAGCAATTATCTTTTCTACGGATGCATCACTTAGTGTAGCATCGTGGAACAAGGAAATATTTTTTTACATTACTTTTTTCCTGTGCACGAACCTGTTATTCGATAAGGATAAAGCATCTATAAAAATGCTCTTTCGTGTTCTGATCATAGCAGCAGTTATAGCAAGTATTTACGGCACTACAAAAGTTTTACTCGGCATTACAGATCGCGCATCGTCAACCACTTCCGGTTATTATACACTCGGAGTTTTTCTAACAGTTGTTTTCTCAATTACTTTAGGATTGGGTAGAAGCAAGGAATTTTTCCCTTCACGAATTTTATGGCCTTTTATACTCATTATTATTTTTGTTGGGATAATCTTTACTCAGAACAGAATTCACTGGGGAATAGCAGCAATTGTTTTATTATTTGTCGGTATTATGCGTGAACGATTACTGCTTTTATCAACAGCAGTGGTTGGTGCTTTAGTGATTTATTTCGTTCCTTCATTAACGCAAAGATTTACAGAAACTCTCCACTTCACTGAACATTTATCCGACAGAGATGTGTTATGGCAGGGTGCATTTATGATATTAAGCATACACCCGTTCCTTGGATTCGGGACACGAACTTTCAGAAGTATATTTCCTTTGAAAGATTCGTTAACTGATAAAGGTATAGGTTCCTGGCATTCGGATTTTTTACAAATGTATTTTGAAGGTGGGATTATAAATCTCGCTGCATTTCTCTGGGTTATGATCAGTATTTTTTCTTACGGAATAAAAGCAGTAAAGAGTAAACTAACAAGTAAGTTTAACAAAGAATTGCTTTTTGCAGTTCTGCTCGGCATAACTGTTTTTTATATGACGGCTTTGGTTGGCGAATTTATTCTCGATCCGATCAGCACATTATTTTTCCAATTTCTACTCGCAATTGCTTCAATCATTATAGCAAAAGGTAACGCATTTGAATAATGAAGGGATGATTGATTAAAACTTCTTATAATCCGTCTTTTAATCTTACTCTTGAATTAGTGCGCATCTAACCAGTTATCGCCAACACCTGTATCAACAACAATAGGAACATCAAGCGGAAGAGCATTCTCCATTAATTTTTTTATGAGAGGACGAAGATCATCGACTTCATCTTTATGTGCATCAAAAAGAAGTTCATCGTGAACCTGCAAAACCATTTTAGTTTTTGTTTTTCTCTTTTGAAGTTCATTCTGGATATTGATCATTGCAATTTTAATCATATCTGCCGCTGTCCCTTGTATCGGCATATTTATGGCGACTCGTTCTTCAAACTGGCGAACAACACGGTTGTTGCTGTTAATGTTTCTCAAATATCTTCGTCTTCCGAGCAAAGTTTCTGAGTAACCTTTCTCTTTTGCTTTCAACACTGAATCATCCATATAATTTTTTACTTTTTTGAATGTGCCGAAATAAGTCTCTATGATATCCTTTGCGTGAGATTGTGTAATTCCCAATCTTGTTTTCAATCCGAAAGGACCGATACCGTAAAGGATACCAAAGTTAACTTCCTTTGCTTTTCGTCTCATATCTTGTGTAACATCCTCCGGATCAACTATAAAAACTAACGCGGCAGTACTTCTGTGAATATCTTCACCGCTCTTAAATGCTTTCATCAAACCGGGATCTTTACAGATTGCAGCAAGTAAGCGAAGTTCTATCTGGCTGTAGTCTGCACTTAGCAGAACATAATTTTTATCTCTTGGTACAAAGGCTTTGCGAATCTCTTTTCCCATATCAGTTCTGATGGGAATATTCTGAAGATTAGGATTAATACTCGAAAGTCTTCCGGTTGCAGCAATTGTTTGATTAAAATCCGTATGAACCCGCCCTGTTTTCTTGTTGATAAGATTTGGAAGTGCATCACTATAGGTCGATTTTAATTTTGTGGCTTGCCTGTAATCGAGGATCATATCGATTATCTCGTGTGAACCGCGAAGATATTCAAGCGCTCTTGCATCAGTTGAATAACCGGTTTTTGTTTTTCTACCGGATGTTAAACCAAGCTTTTCATATAGAATTACCTGCAGTTGTTTTGGCGAACTGATATTAAATTCTTCACCTGCAGATTTATAAATTTTCTTTGTATAATCATCTATCATTTTCTGAAGTTCTTTGCTGAATTTTTCCAGGGTGGTCTTATCTATTTTAATTCCTTCGTGTTCAATTTCTTCAAGAACCGGAACGAGAGGGAAGTCAACATCGTAAGCGATCCGTTCAAGTTTTTCTTTTTTTATTTCTTTTTCCAGAACCTCATAAAGCTGATAAGTTATGTCAGCATCTTCCGCAGCATAATTTGATAATTCTTCTGCATCAACATCATAGATTTTAGTTGGATCGATTTTTTGTCCAAGTAATTCTTTTAACGATATCGGTTTGTAGTTAAGATATTTTTCAGAAAGATCGTCCATTCCATGTTTTTGATCCGCATCGATGATGTAACCAGCGATCATTGTATCGAAATAAAAGTTTTCAACCTTTATTCCAAGTCCGCGCATAACTGCGATATCGTATTTACCATTCTGGCAGACTTTTTTAATTTTTTTATTTTCTAAAACGGGTTTGAATATTTTTACGAAATCATCTACAGAAACTCTTTCTTTCCCGTCGGCGAATTCTTTCTTTTGTCCCGGATCAATTGCAACAAAATATCCTTCACCGGCTTTTGAAGAGAACGAAGCTCCGACGATTCTCAAATCAAATTGATCGAGTGAATCGGTTTCAGTGTCGAATGCAAACAGACTTTTTTTCTTTAATATTTCTGCTAGGGCTTCTGCATCTTTTATATTTGAAACAAGCTTGTATTTACTCTTACTTTTATCGAATGTTTTAGAATCGCTTAATTCTTCTTCTTTAATTTCATCAACTTTATTTGTCTCGTAAATTTTTAATAGTCGTGTGAACAAATTTTTGAATTCAAGCTCTACAAAAACATCACGCAGTTTATCGAAATCTGGTTTTTCAAATTTCGCTTTGTCGAAATCAAATTCTATAGGAACACTACATTGAATCGTTGCAAGCTCTTTGGAAAGGAAAGCATTTTCTTTATTCTCTTCTAGTTTTTTCTTAACACCGGCTTTTTCAATCTTATCAATATTCTTGTATAGATTTTCAATTGAACCGTACTTTTGAATAAGAGGAGTTGCAGTTTTATCACCGACTCCTCTAACACCGGGAATGTTGTCCGAGCTATCACCTACAAGAGCTAAATAATCTATCATATGTTTCGGTTCGAAGCCGTATGTTTCTTTTACTTTTGCCACATCATAAATTGTAACGTCATCACTGCCCCTGCCCGGGCGGGCAACTTTAACTTTTTCGGTTACAAGCTGCATATAATCTTTATCGGGAGTTATAGCAAATGATTCCATTCCTTTTTTCTCTGCAAGCTTAACTGCAGTTCCTATTATATCGTCTGCTTCGTAACCGGGTTTTATATAAAGCGGGATGTTCAGCAGTTCAACAATTTGTTTTATCCTTCCGATCTGCGGAATCATATCCTCAGGCATTGCTTCACGGGTTGCTTTATATTCCTTATACATCTTGTGTCGGAAGGTTTTTTCTTTCGAGTCAGTTGCAACGGCAATGTAATCCGGTTTGTGATCTTCCAGAACTTTAACAAGTTGATTCATAAACCCAAATACTGCGGAAGTAGGTTCGCCGCTTTTAGTGGTTAAAGGTCGGCTGATGAAAGCAAAGTAAGCTCTGTAAGCCATCGCCATAGCGTCTACAATTACGAAAGTTTTGTTTTTTGAAGGCATAATTATGTTATAAATAGTTTAGTTGAATATATAGTGTAAGATAAAAATTTTTAAGTCAATATATGAAGTGTTACTTCAGGTTATTAATGATACGCATTAAAATGATTCCGCGAGTATTTTTTCTTTCATTACATCGTTGTACTTTTAAACTGTTAATTAACAATAATAATTACATTTCAATCGGAGGGGATATGTTAATCCGAAGAAATTTAATCATCACTCTTTCTCTTTTTGTTTTCTCATTTGTTCCCTTTGCTCAAAATACATCTTGCCTTGATTCCCTGGAAGGGCAGTATGCTCTTCAATTCCAGATAAGCGATAATTTCAATCTAACCAATTTCCAGGGAACTACTTTTTCAGGTAAATATCATTTTGGATGCAGGAATGCTGTCAGAGCAGGTTTATCTATTGATTTAGCAAATACCGAAGGTGAAGCTAATGAAACATTACTTGATACTACATTGACTAATTCTTATGACACGGATCAGAATGGATTTAGTATAACTATTAAAACACAATTTATACAATATGTCCCACGTATAAATAATATTGCATTTTTTGTTGGCGGGGGACCATTCATAAATTTTTATAATAATACTTCGAAAACAAATTATCCCGATAACGAAACCGTGACTTATCGTAAAGAAGACATTGATAATTTTACATTTGGTGTCGATTTGCTTATTGGCGTTGAGTGGATGTTTTCGAAAAATACAAGTTTATCTGCAGAATACGGCATTCAATTTTATCATAGTTCATATACCAGAAATTCTGAAGATAATCACCTTAAAAGAAAAGTTACGGAGAAAAAATTTAGAATAACAAGAGGCGATCTCAACTTCGGTATATCGGTTTATTTTTAGGGATAGCATTTCCGGGTTAATTTAATATATCGCTCCGATAGAGTTTCTGGTTGGCTATTATTGCTTTGCTATAGAATATGCCGTTCCTTCGGAACTAATTGTAAAATAATTGTTGTTCTCGAATTGGAAAATTAAAAGGGGGCTATAGATTCTCAACTTTATTAAAAATTTCCAATCAACAATTCATTTATTACTACTCAGCATAGACACTTCTTTTCCCAAATCTTTTTTTTAATTATGTTAATTCATTCTTTCATTTGCAATTAGGTTATGAAAGGGGAATGTTATGGATGAAATCAGTAGTGATTATCAATCACCTTTTGGCAAGCTGACACCTTATTATCGTTCGGTGTATTATGGTGCGGGAATTTTACTACTCGGAATAATTATTCTTGCAGCAAGTGAGTCTGTAGTTGGTGTATTCCTGATTTTAGCAGGAATCGTTGTTTTGATAATCGCACTGATTTACTTTTATATATTCCTTTACCGTCTGTGGAAATTTATAATCTCTGCGTCGGTCTCCGCCGGATTGAAACCGCTTATTAATACTCCTGCAGAAGCGATAGGTTTTATGTTTATCCCGGTTTTTAACTTCTACTGGATATTCAAAGCAATAGGCGGACTGCCAAAAGAAATTATTAAAATTGCAGGAGTTAAAAACGTACAAACTAATATACCTGAACAGCTTGGTATAATAATTTGTGTTCTTGTATTTCTTAGCTTAATACCTTACCTGGGAATATTGATCTCGGCAATTTTACTATTAGTTCTTCACCCAATGTTTCTTAAGGATTGTGTAGCAGATTGTGAACGAATAAATGCAGCGGAGGATTTTCGGTTGACAACAACACAGTATGAAGCAACTTCGAAAATTTTATGGGAATCGGAAAATGATTATTCAAAACTATTCAATCAAAAAGAGTACGGAATTAATTATTATATCGGCATGGCATTTTTTGTTGGTTTAATCATAAGCCGATCATTTCATTTTTTCTGGATAAACTCACTCTACGATTATTACTATTTACCTGAATTCGATTTCTTTCTTATAGGCGTTGGAGTTGATTTAGTTGCAGCCTTCTTATTTGTTCTCGTCTCTCATATCGTTAAACAAAACTGGTTTATTCCGTTTGCCTGGGGAGCGGCTTATATTATTATATCCATTTTTCATACATCGATGATTCAGGGAGCAATTGAACCGGCATCCGGATTCACTATTAATATTCATATTATTGAACCGATGAAAATCATCTACGATTTTATTTACGGAGTAATTTACTTACTTGGAATTATTTTCGTCGTTTATATGTGGGGTGCGAAAATCTGGAGTTTAATGATAGGCTTTGTAGCTTCATATCTTGTTTACAAAATAATGCGTTTAGGAATTAATTTCATTGGGTCGCCATTAGAATTCAGATCAGAGTCAATCTTTAATGGTGTTGATTTAATCATCCTATTTCCCCGGTTGATAATGGCTTCATTAATATATTTAGGATTTTATCTTCACTTTGAAAAGGTAAGCGGAAGCCAAATAACGGCGATTGATACCGGGGTCTAATTTCGGGAAGAAATTAAAAACGATTTATCGGATTGATTTTTTTTCGAATTTGAAAAATCCAAAATATTTCTTCCTGGGTGAAATTAAAAGAGACATTCTAAAATCAAGCTTCAAGTCCATGGATTAAATTCTTTTTATATTTACAACATCGCTTAACTTTTAATTTTTTAGCAGGGCAAAATGAAATCATTCCATAGCTTAACCGAACAGGAAATTCTTGCATTAGCAATTTCTCAAGAAGAAGAAGACGCGCGTATTTATGATGATATTGCCGAGGGCTTAAGGGCAAATTTTCCTGAACAGGCGAATGAATTTATGGAGATGCGTAAACAAGAGGATGAGCACCGGCATCGCTTGCTTGATCTTTACAGAAGTAGATTCGGTGAACATATTCCTCATATCAGAAGACAGGATGTAAGAGGTTTTGTCGATAGGAAGCCGTTGTGGAGAATTCGTCCGATGAAAATTTCGACTGCACGGAAGATGGCTGAACAAATGGAATTGGAAACCAGACGTTTTTATGAAACCGCCGCCAAAAGAACCTCCGATGCTGGTATTAGACAATTACTTGGTGATTTGGCTGCTGAGGAACGTGAACATATTCATACAGCCCAATCTATGGAAGTAAATGCGGATACTCACTCTGAACAGGAAACCCAAAAACGGTTGTTCCTCCTACAGATTGTTCAACCGGGACTTGTTGGATTAATGGATGGTTCAGTTTCCACACTTGCTCCATTATTTGCTGCTGCTTTTGCAACGCATAACAGCTTTTATACTTTCCTGATTGGTCTAGCTGCTGCTATTGGAGCAGGCATCAGTATGGGATTTGCCGAAGCGCTCTCGGATGATGGAACTCTAACCGGTCGCGGTCACCCGTGGATGCGCGGTGCTATTACTGGCTTGATGACAACATTAGGTGGTCTTGGACATACGCTGCCATATCTTATTTCTGATGTGTACACTGCTACAACTGTTGCGATTGTTGTTGTGTTTATAGAATTGTTCACTATTGCCTGGATTCGAAATAAGTATATGGATACTCCGCTCGGTACGGCAGTTTTCCAGGTTGTAATTGGTGGAATTCTTGTTTTTCTTTCGGGAATCCTGATAGGGATTTCTTAACAAGAATAATTCAAAGAAGAAGAACTAATAGCATTAATTTAATTTCATCCCAACTCATCCTCTTAGAAAGAAGAGAAGCTGTGAATTTCTATTCCTAAAGAAGGATCCTTCTCGTCGTGATTATAATTTATATTTGATTAATTGAAAATTTAATTTTATAATGTTAATAGTTTAGAACAAGTTAAGGAGACAGTTATGTCAACTATGACTGATTCCGAAAAGAAAAAAAATACTTCTAAAAAACCTCCTCCTGAAATTCCAAAACTGAAGTGGCTTAGCACAAAGTTGCTCGACGATGTTTTTACTGATGAAGTAAGTCTATTCAAGCCTCACTTCGAGGTTAATTATGAGGCATACATTCAAAGATTATGGGATTCAAATTCAGATATTTATGAGATATTAAAGAATTCAAATAATCTTGAGACAGCTCGTGATACTTTGTACAACTATCTTGAAAAAGCAGAGAGAAAAGTCTTCACTCTGGATAATGATCTTCATATTCTTGAAAAATCTACTGTAAGAGAGTGTATTCGCGTTTTCAAAAGTATAATCGGTCCCATTAATGAATTCAGAACAGAATTTTCTGCACTCGATAGTCTCTGGAAGTTAGCTCAGAATAAACGTGACGAACTGAAGGATAAAATCTCGGTTGGCTTTATTCTTGAATTTATAAACCTCTTCAGAGGTGTTACAGGTAAGTCTAATATCTATCTCGAAAATGCCCAGGTTAAAAAAGGAATCCCGGAATTTCTGAAATTGAAGGGTAGGGAAGCAGCTAATTTACGAATGGAAATACTTGATGATATAGGTTCCAGTGTTCATAAATATTTCAAGAAATATCCTTCCGGGTTGGAAGATGAAGTAATAGGCTGGCGTAATGAAAACAAATTGAGAATTCTAAGATATTTTAAAAGCGATGAAAACAATTGGAATGATTACCAGTGGCATTTAAGAAATGTTATAAAGAATGCAAAGCCCCTGGTTGATTTAATTGAACTTACCACTGATCAAAAAGAAGCAGTAGATAATGCAGTCAAAAATAAAATAGCCTTTGGAATAACTCCATATTATCTTAGTCTTATGGACAGGAAATTATCAATTGGTTATGATCATTCAATCAGGGCTCAGGTAATTCCACCAAAAGAGTATGTGGATAAGATGATTGAACATAAAGGCGATAAGGAAGTAGCTTTTGATTTTATGGGAGAACATGATACTTCACCTATTGAATTGATCACAAGACGATACCCGATCATTTCAATTTTAAAACCATTTAACACCTGTGCCCAAATTTGCGTTTACTGCCAGCGTAACTGGGAAATTGAAAGAGTTCTTGAACCTAAAGCAATGGCGACAAATGAATTAATAGAGAATGCAATTAAGTGGCTGGATGAACATAAAAGTGTTGGAGATATTTTGATTACAGGTGGAGATCCATTAATAATGAAGGATCAACAGGTGGAAAGAATACTCGGAGCACTCGCTTCTAAAAAACAGGTTTATAGGATAAGAATCGGAAGCAGAACACCTGTGGTCTTGCCAATGCGTATTACAGATAATTTGATAAAAATACTCACAAAATATCATCAACCACCTAAATTGGAAATAGCTCTTGTTACTCACTTCGAGCATTCATATGAAATTACACCCGAGGCGATGAATGCCGTCCAAAAATTCAGGAAGACAGGAATCGGTGTATACAATCAGCAGGTTTACACGGTAGAAACTTCAAGACGATTCGAAACAGCTAAGCTAAGGAGAGATTTAAAATCAATTGGTGTCGATCCGTACTATAGCTTCAATATGAAAGGGAAAGAAGAAACAAAAAGGTATATGGTTCCAATTGCCAGAATATTGCAGGAGAGAAAAGAAGAAGCCAGACTTCTTCCCGGCTTGGATAGAACGGACGAACCGGTTTTTAATGTACCAAAGCTCGGTAAAAATCAACTACAGGCAGGACAGGATCATAGACTTGTTATGATTTTACCTGATGGGTCCCGTGTTTACGAATTTCACCCGTGGGAGAAAAATATATCAGCTATACCTCCTTACAATTATGTAGATGTTCCGATATATGATTACCTGGAAGAGTTAGCAGCCAGAGGAGAAAATATTCGTGACTACAGAACTATCTGGTTTTATTATTAATCTCCGTCATCTTTATATTGATTTATAAAAATAAACAAGAAAAAATTTCTTCAATTTTTAAAAAAGTTTTAATTTCTATTATAACATATACTTTAAGAAGAGATAATTTTTTATTCTGATATTAATATTCTTATCTTGTATTAACAAATTATAAAGATATCCAGTCCTATTTAATGTTTTCAATAGAAACTTCATTTAAAAAATCCTTTTGGGATAACCTTATTGCGAAATACCAGCATTCCAGCAGCGGAAAAAGTATATGGCAGCTATGTAATTCCTTCATTCCTTTCATTATTATCTGGGGCCTCATGTATTTGAGTCTGGATGTAAGCTACTGGTTAACATTGCTTTTGGCACTACCTGCAGCCGGATTTGTTGTTCGTATTTTTATTATCCAGCACGACTGTGGTCACGGTTCTTTTTTCAAATCGAGAAGAGCGAATGATACGTGGGGAATGATATGTAGCATTTTTAGCCTAACACCTTATCATCACTGGCGGAAAAAGCATGCAATACATCACGCAAGTGCAGGTAAGCTGGAAAAGAGAGGTATTGGTGATATCTATACGATGACTGTTGATGAATTTCTTCAGCAATCGAAATGGGCAAGACTTAAGTACCGGCTTTATCGTAATCCAATAATTTTGTTTATCGTAATTCCGTTTATTCTTTTTGTGATTCTTCACAGGTTTCCTTTTCCATCATCAAAAAATCTTAAGAATCTTCATCCAACAGTTTACTATACAACGCTTGTTATTTTAGCTTTATCGGCAGGATTGATCTGGCTTATCGGATGGCAGGCTTTTCTGCTTGTGCAATTGCCGATAACTTTTGTTGCCTCATCGACGGGTACGTGGTTGTTTTATGTTCAGCATCAGTTTGAAGATACATACTGGAGTAATGATAATTCTTGGGATTACACATTAGCAGCTTTGAAGGGAAGTTCTTACTATAAACTTCCGAAAGTACTTCAATGGTTTACCGGGAATATCGGTTTTCATCATATTCATCATCTTAGTCCTAAAATTCCAAATTATCATCTGGAAAAATGTCATAAAGCCAGCCCGGTTTTTCAGGAAGGTCCTATCTTAACTTTGCGGTCAAGCTTTAGAAGTATGTTTCTAAGATTGTGGGATGAGAAGCAAAACAAGCTTATTAGTTTTCATCATTTCAAACGGCTACAATTGGAAACAACAGGAAATCAACTTGGGAGAAGGAAGAAAATATAAAATAGTGGGGTAGCCGCAGTCTTTAGACTGCGTTAATTTATGGAGTGTGTAACCTAAAGGTCGCGACGACAGGGTTGAAGCAGCATAATTATTCAATTCTACTAGTTCATCCCCATAAAAAAGAACCACAAAACAGGTTCATTCCCATTAATAAAAAAGAATAAGCTTTCGTATCTATCCATATTTGAACCGTTAAATAAATTAAAAACGTATATAAAAAACCTTTAACTTTTATTTGGTAAATTTAATTTATACTTCAAAAAATTATTATTTAGAATGGAACGATTGTGGGAAACAACATTTAAAGTTAAAGCATTTGATGTCGATTCAAACAACAGGTTGAAGATCAGCACTTTCTTTAACTATTTCCAGGAAGCAGCATCCGATCATGCAGAACACTTAAAGTTCGGATACGAAGATCTACTTCCGAAAGAATTATTCTGGGTTCTTTCCTGGGCAAAATTTCAATTTGGTGGATTCCCTAAATTTATGGATGAGGTTAAAGTACAAACTTGGGGAAAGATGCAGCATAAACTGCATTCGATGAGAGATTTTCTTTTATTCAATGAACAGAACGATATCATCTGTAAGGCCACAACAGCCTGGCTTTTACTAAATCTTAAAAGCTTAAGACCAAAAATTCTTCCTCAGGTTTTTCCGGATGTAGAATTCTGGAATGAAAAATCCGCTTTAAACGATTTACCGGAGAAGTTTCCTACTATAGCAGAGAAAAATAAAGTTTATACTCAAAGAATTAATTACAGCGATATCGATCTGAACCAGCATGTAAACAATGCAAAATATGTTGAGCTTTTACTTGATTGCTATGATTCTGATTTTCACAAAAATCATTATATCAAGAGTTTAACTGTTTCCTTTACTTCTGAAACAAAATATGGTGAAAACATTGAGTTAAGTAAAGGAGTTGAATACATTAAAGAAGATATTCATTATATTGAAGCAATAAATCTGGATACTCAAAAAGTTGTACTTAAATCTTTGATAGACTGGGACTAATTCTCAGGTTGGAAGTAAAACTAAGTGTATACAATTAAGTATAAAACCTCATCTATAGAAAACTTAATATGAAAAATCCCTTAACCAAATTCACAACTCTAATTTTTATGTTATTATCGTTTTCTGTCTTTGCTCAGAAAAGCGACACATTATTTGTAGCATTCTGGAATCTTGAAAACTTCTTCGATACAGTTGATGATCCTAATAAAAACGATGAAGAGTTTCTGCCAACCGGAGATAAAGAATGGACGAAAGAAAGATTGGATATAAAAGAGAACCATCATGCGAAAGTTATTCGTTCAATGAACAATGGTGAAGGACCGGACTTGCTTGGTGTTTGCGAGGTTGAACATCAAAGTGTTCTTGATAGTATGATATCGAAATATTTGGATGATAAAAATTACAAAGTGGCTTACCTTGAATCACCCGATAACCGTGGAATTGATAATGGATTGATTTACGATTCGAATAAATTTAAAGTATTATCTGTTATTGGTGATACAGTTCATCTGTCTGATGACTGGCCTACGCGATTGATTTTGAATGTGAATCTTCTAATGAATAATGATGATACCCTTATAGTATATGTAAATCACTGGCCATCGAGAAGGGGAGGAGAAGAGAAAAGTGAACCTAACCGCGTAAGTGCTGCAGAAACATTACGTAAATCTGTAGATAAAGATTTTGAAAATAATCCCGAAGCAAAAATTATAATCATTGGAGATTTTAATGACGAACCCGGAAATAATTCGATTCTTTATACATTAAATGCAAATCCGGTTTTTTGTGATTCGCTCCCTTTAGGTGAAGAGTTTAATAGTTTATCTCAGTTATTTAATGTGTCTTACAAAGCTTATAACGATGGACTTGGTACTTATAAATACCGTGATGATTGGAATTTACTCGACCAGATTATGGTTTCAGGTGATCTACTTAAAGGAAATGATATAAAATATGTTTGTAACAGCTATGAGGTTTATAAACCTAATACAATGGTGACTCATTCAGGAAATTATAAAGGTGCTCCATTTCCAACGTACGGTGGAAAAAGATACTTAGGTGGATACAGTGATCATTATCCGGCAACAGCAAAGTTTTTAGTTGAAGAGTATAATAAATGAAAAAAGAATTATTAATATTCGGATCAAATGGTGCTCTTGGTAAAGGAGTAACCGAATGTTTAAGAAGCAAGGATTATGATAAAGTTTACCTGTTTGATAGACATGCACAAAAAGATCCTGATCCGACAACAGTAAGTATTGTTACAGGAGATATGTCAGTTGAAAATGATGTGCAACAAACTTTTCAGAGTGTTTCTCCATCCAAAGACTCTGCGTTCTTCTTATTTAGTACAGTTGGTGGATTTGCTGGTGGAAAAAAAGTTTGGGAAACTCCGGTAGATGAGCTGGATAAAATGCTTAATATGAATTTCAAAACATCATTTCTTATTGCAAAGTATTTTTCATTGTTGGTAAAAGAATCACATTCTGGTTCGCTTTTTTTTACTGCTGCTTTTACCGGTCTTTCACCTGAATCCGGCAAAGCAGCTTACGGAGCATCTAAAGGAGCCTTAATTCACCTTGTTAAAACATTGGCTGAAGAGGGCAAAGAGATCAATATGTCTGTAAATGCTATGGCTCCATTTATTATCGATACACCGGCAAACAGAGAGTGGATGAAGGATGCTGATTTTTCATCTTGGCTAAAGCCTTTAGAAGCCGGTGAGCTGATTCATTCAGTGTTTAACAACTATAGATTTGTATCAGGAAATATTATTCGATTAAAGCATAAGTTCTAAACAATATTGAGTTAATTTCAAAATAATTTCTTAATTTTGGTGCTATCATTTCATTTGACTTTCTATAGTGAAATGTTTATAGTAGCTTTACTTTTTTAATAAAATTATTCGGAGTAATTTACTTACCTTGAAAACTATTCTTAATTTTTAGGAGGTAGCATTCTATGGATTTAAGCAGTATGATCGCTTCTTTGTATAACTTAATTGCCCAGACAACCACAACCGATAGTGGTGGAGCCTTAAATTGGTTAAGCGAAAAGTTTGTGGCAGGTGGTGGTTTTATGTGGCCCATTTTAGGCTGCCTGGTACTGGGATTAGCTTTCGCACTCGAAAGACTATGGACGCTTACCCGTTCAAAAACAAACACTAAGAAATTTATTATCAATGTGAAGAGAGCTTTAGATGAGGGCGGAATTGAAGGTGCAAAAGAATTATGCGCTAATACAAGAGGTCCAGTTGCATCTGTATTTCATGCCGGCTTATTAAGAGCAGACGAAGGTCTAGAAGCTGCAGAAAAAGCAATTGTTGCTTATGGCGGTATTGAAATGGGATTTCTTGAAAGGAATATGATCTGGATTTCAACTTTTATAGCTATTGCACCTATGCTTGGTTTTACGGGTACGGTTCAGGGTATGATAACCGCATTTGATTCTATTAAAGAAGCTGCTCAGATTTCACCTGCAATTGTTGCCGATGGTATTTCAATAGCATTGTTAACTACACTGTTCGGTCTTGTTGTGGCAATGATTTTACAGGTATTTTATAATTATCTGGTTTCGGTAATCGATAGATTAGTTGGTGATATGGAAGAAGCATCAGTCGAGCTAATAGATGCTTTGTATGAAATTCATGCAAAGAAAGCTTAAGACTAATTTTTATTTCCTATTCATCAATAAAAACAAAGTTTAGGCTATGTTAAGAAAAAAAAGATCACACGAAGCTGCAATCCCTACGAGTTCTATGGCGGATATAGCATTTCTTCTGCTTATATTCTTCTTAGTTGCTACCGTAATTGATGTAGATACGGGAATAGGATTAACACTCCCCGAATATATTCCTCCTGATGAGATAGAAGAAGTTAAGGTTGATCCGGATAGAATGGCAGCAATTCTTATCAATGAAACTGGTGATGTGTTATTAGATGGTAAACCTATTTCTCTTTTCCAGATAAAGAATACACTTAAACCAAGAATTCAGTCAAAGATTGGTTTACCGAAAAATAAAAAATTGATTGTATCTGTTAAGACCGATAGAAAAACCCGCTATAATGCTTATATCCAGGCACTTGATCAGATTAAGTTAGCATACTTTGAAGTTCGCGATGAATACTCCAGATCAAAATTCGGTGCTAAATTCGACGACCTGAATGAAGATGGTCAAAATGAGGTTAAAGATGCAGTACCGATTATTATTTCTTTGGCTGAACCTGAAGCTGTAAAAAAATGACCGAGGATTTTTCATGAAATTTGAAAAAAAACGAGCTAGTACAAAACAGGATATCCCAACAGCATCTCTTCCTGATATTATTTTTATGCTGTTGCTCTTCTTTATGGTTACAACAACTATGAGGGAAGTTGAAATTTTGGTTGATTATAAATTACCCTCTGCACAGGCTCTTGAAAAAATTGAAAATAAAAGACTTATATCTTACATCTGGGTTGGTAAAGCTGACAGAATGCAGATAAATGACAGTATAGTAAAATTAAATCAGGTTCAGGATATTATGTACAAGAAAAGACAGGCCTTACCAAATGTTATTGTTTCTTTACGAATTGATGTTGGTACAGATATGGGCTTTGTAACGGATATTCAGCAAGAACTAAGAAAAGCTTATTGTTTAAGAATAAACTATTCGGCGAATATAAAAATTTAAAAAAATTAACTTAGTTTTTTAATGTTAAGGCAGGAAGGTTTTTGATTTTAAACCTCCTGCCTTTTTTTAGTTAACGAGGGTTGTAAATATGAATTTAAAAGAGAAAGTAAATGAAGATCTGAAAGAAGCTCTTAAGTCAGGTGATAAAATCAGGCTGCAAACTATTCGTTCAATAAGAGCACTGATTCTTGAATTTGAAAAGAGTGGATCGGGTAAAGAGTTTAATGAAGAGGAAGAAATAAAATTATTAAGTTCTGCTGCAAAGAAGAGAAAGGAATCGATAGAACAATATAAAAATGCAGGAAGAAATGATCTTGCTCAGAATGAAGAAGCAGAATTAAATATAATTATGGGATACCTGCCAAAGCAGCTTGATGAAAAAGAAATAGAGAATAAGATCAGAGAAATTGCCAAAGAGCTTGGTGCTGAAACAAAAGCTGATTTTGGAAAATTAATGTCTGCTGCAATGAAAGAACTAAAAG
Source organism: bacterium BMS3Abin03 (assembly GCA_022340715.1). Taxonomy (GTDB): domain Bacteria; phylum Bacteroidota; class Ignavibacteria; order Ignavibacteriales; family Ignavibacteriaceae; genus BMS3ABIN03. The sequence goes on from JAJDNK010000182.1 coordinate 17,671, forward strand.
GTAAAGCAGATGGAAAAATAGTTAAATTAATAGTTGAGAAAGTACTAAGTTAAAGTTGAATCCTTTGGATCTTATAATAATTGCAGTTGTTTTGGTTGGTTTTGTGCTTGGTTACAAAGATGGTTTTGTTAGAAAGATTATTGGATTGATAGGTTTTGCCCTTGCTGTTGTTTCTGCGATCGTTTTGAAAGATGATGCAGGAAAAATAATAGAAAATCTGTTCGGTATTGAGTATTATCTAGCAGAAATTATGGGAGGGGTTTTTATTTTCTTCTCAATTATTGTGATATTCACACTTCTCAAAAGAATTATTCATCCCTTTGATAAGGTGAACAATCTGATTAATCAGCTTATTGGAGGAATTGTTGGAGGAATTCAATTGCTGTATTTTCTAAGTGCCATTCTTATTATTTTAAATATATTTGATATTCCGAGTAAAAATGTAAAATCCTCTTCGGCTTTATACAATTATACCTATAAGATAATACCTGTAACTATTGAATATATAAATAATTATACGCCTGCCACAAAGCAGATTATAAAGGATTATATAAAGGATAAAGATACTACAGGATGATTGACAGTTCAACACTTGAAAAGCTCGAATTCCACAAAGTACTTACCTATATAGCAAACTATTCTATTACTGAATCTGGAAAACAGAAAATAATTTCTATAAAGCCCTTGGATGATTACGGGAGCATATTAAATGAGGGTAATTTTGTTTCGGAAGCTAAAGAAATATTAATTAAAACAGTTCCACCTCCAATTGATTTTATTCCTAATCTTGATGATGATCTTGTAAAGAGTAAGATTGACGGCGCTGTTCTATCCGGTAAAAAAATAAATGAAATTTTTAAGCTGGCTGTGATTTCAAGAAAACTTGTTAATTTTTTAAAAGAGAACAAAGAAACATCACCAACTCTGTATGATAAATGCAAAACTTTATTCATAGATAAAATTTTTGAACATCATATTGAAAAAGTAATTGATGAAAATGGTGAGGTAAAAGAAAATGCCAGTAAAGTATTAAAAGAATTAAGAAAAGAAATACTCGAAAAGAAAAATGACCTAGTTCGTTCAATTAATAAAATAATGAAAAATCTGAGTGAGCAGGATATCGTTCAGGAAGATTATCTTACTTTGCGTGATGGACGAATGGTGATCCCGGTGAAAGCTGAACATAAAAGACATTTAAAAGGATTTATTCATTCCGAATCCGCCACAGGACAAACTGTTTATATTGAACCGGAAGAAACACTTGAACTGAATAATGATATTGTTTCGCTCTCATTTGCAGAAAAAAGAGAAATTGAAAGATTACTTAAAGAATTAACAAAACTGATTGGTAAGGTTGAAAAAGAACTCAGGAACTCTCTAAATACAGTCGCAGAACTAGATTCGATATTTGCCCGGGCAAAATATTCCGTTGAAGTGATAGGATCTTTTCCCGGATTAGACAAAACAAGAAAGTTTGAAATCCATGACGCAAGACATCCGGTATTATTAAGAAAACTCGGTAGAGAAAAAACAGTTCCATTAGCCCTTAAACTTGAAGATGAAAAAGTTATTATAATAACCGGACCTAATGCCGGGGGAAAAACTGTTGTTCTTAAAACAATCGGATTATTAACCGCACTTGTTCATTCAGGAATTCATATTCCTGTCAATCCTGATTCGAACTTTCCATTCTTGAATAAAATATTGATCGATATAGGTGATGAGCAATCGATTGAAGATGACCTATCAACATTCAGTTCCCATTTAAAGAATATTAAGCTGGTTCTCGATCAGGCAGATGAAAATTCTCTTATTCTTCTCGATGAAATTGGTACCGGTACTGATCCGGAAGAAGGATCATCTTTAGCGGCTTCTGTTCTAATAAAATTACGTGATTTGGGCAGTATTGTATTTGCTTCTACTCATCATGGCAGCTTGAAGCTTATTTCAAATGAAGAAAAGAATTTTTCAAATGCAGCAATGGAATTTGATAATGAAAGACTATCGCCAACTTATAATTTTAAGCTTGGTATACCGGGTTCGAGCTATGCATTTGAAATTGCTAGAAGAATCGGTATTGATGAAAAACTTTTAGAACTTGCTTCACATAATATTGATGCTGATAAACATAAAATTGAAGAATTTCTGGTTGACATCGAGAGAAAATCAACTAAGTTAGAAAAACAGTTAAAAGAGCTTGAAATTGAAAATTCACGTTTAAAAGGATTAACAAGTCTTTATAAAAATAATCTTGACAAGTTAGAAAAAGAAAAGAAGGAAATTCTTAAAAAGACAAAGATTGATGCGGAATCTTACTTAGCTAATGTTAATAAGAAAATAGAAAATGCTGTAAAAGAAATACGTGAATCAGGTGCAAACAGGGAAGTGATAAAAACTGCAAGACAGGTTGTACAAAACTTAAGGAAAGAGACTGAAGAACTTGTTAAACCGGAAATTGAGACTGAACATGCAGAACTAAAAGTTGGAGATTTTGTAAAGCTGAAGAATACTTCAACATCAGGTAAAATATTTTCAATAGAAAAAAACAAAAAAAGAGCTATTCTACAGGTTGGATCTGTTAAAATGAAAGTAAATGTTGATGAGCTTGTACAGGACAAAGAAAAGAAAGATGAAAAGTATAAAGCTATTTATAGTGGATACACTGTTCCTACAACAAATTACAGGTTGGATATTCGTGGTGAACGACCAGGTGAAGCAGAGTTTAAAATCATAAAATTTATTGATGATTCTTACATGTCGGGACAAAATCGAATCGAAATACTTCATGGAAAAGGTACAGGTGCGTTAAAAAATGTGGTAAACATAATTTTAAAAGAGCATATAAATGTTAAAGATTATTATTTTGCACCTATTGAATCCGGTGGGGAAGGTATAACAATAGTTGAATTAAAATAACAGGTTAAATGTTTAAAAAAATTCTAATCGCGAACAGGGGAGAAATTGCAGTGCGAATAATAAGGTGTTGCCGCGATTTAGGAATAATATCAGCAGCAATATATTCTGATGCTGATAAATTAACCTTGCATACCCGACTTGCAGATGAAACTTATCACATTGGCTCTTCAGTCTCATCCGACTCATATCTCAATCTAAAGAAGATAATTAATCTTGCTAAAAAAATCGGTGCAGATGCCATTCATCCTGGCTACGGATTTTTTTCTGAAAATTCTGATTTTATAAAAGCTTGTGAAAGAGAAAAGATCACATTCATTGGTCCATCATCTGCTTCAGTAAAAATGATGGGAAACAAAACGGCAGCAAGAAAACTTATGGCAGAACACAATGTACCAATTGTTCCGGGAACAGTTAAACCTGTCTCCTCCGTAAAAGAAGGGAAAAAGACTGCTTCGAAAATTGGTTATCCAGTTTTGTTAAAAGCATCTGCCGGTGGTGGTGGAAAAGGTATGAGAAAGATTAGTAATGAAAAAGAATTTGAAGATGCATTCGACGCAACAAAAAGAGAAGCTTTAAAAGCATTCGCTAATGATGATGTTTATTTAGAAAAATTTATTGAACGACCAAAACACATTGAAGTACAGGTATTAGGTGATAAAAAAGGAAATTATGTACATCTTTTTGAACGTGAATGTTCAATACAAAGAAGGCACCAAAAAATAATTGAAGAAGCACCCTCATCATTTGTTGATGAAAAAATTAGAAGGAAAATTACTGAAGCAGCAGTCAATGCAGCGAAAGCTTGTAAATATTTTAACGCCGGAACTATAGAATTCCTAATGGATAATAATAAAAACTTTTATTTTCTTGAAATGAATACACGTTTGCAGGTTGAGCACCCGGTTACCGAATTAATTTCAGGTATAGATCTGGTTAAAGAACAGATAATGATCGCTTCAGGGAAAAAACTTTCATTCAGACAGGATGATTTAAAAATTAATGGACACGCTCTGGAATGCCGTATTTATGCTGAAGATGCCGAAAATAATTTTTTACCTTCAATTGGAAAGATTATTAATTACAAACCGCCGGCTGGTCCTGGAATTCGTCTTGATTCCGGTTTTGAAGAAGGATCAGACATTAGCATCTATTATGATCCGCTCATTTCTAAACTGATTACCTGGGGATCAAACAGAGAAATTGCAATTGATAGAATGTTGCGTGCTCTAAAAGAATATTTTATTGCCGGGGTTGTAACAAACATTTCTTTCCTTCAAAAAATTCTTAAACATGAAAAATTCCTTAAAGGTTTATTTGATATAAATTTTGTGGAAAATGAATTTATTGAAAAGAATAAAAAAGTATCGCCAAAAAACAAAAATGAAATTGAAAATGCTGTTGCTTTATTATCTGCAGTATTGAAATCAGAAATGCACAATAATTTGGAACAATCTTCAGACACTTTAAAGAATCGATGGCAGAAACAAAATTATGAGTAAGAATTTTATAGTAACAATTAATGGAAGTAAAAAGCAAATTAATATTCTAAACAGCAGCGTAGCAATAATAGATAAAAAGAAGGTCGATTTCGAATTATTAAAATTAAAAGAAGATAATTATTTGCTTCGAATTAATAATTATTTTTACGAAATTTGTACTGATAAAATTGACCATGAGAAATATTCGCTATTTGTTAATGGAAATAAAATTGATACAATTACACGAACAGAATTACAAGAGAAGGCAGCAAGACTAATAAATGAAGCTAAAATTTCTTCAAATAATAAATTAGAAATTAAAGCTCCAATGCCGGGTTTGATATTAAAAATTAAAAAGAAAGTTGGTGAGGTTATTAAGCAGGGTGAATCAATTTTAATTTTGGAAGCGATGAAAATGGAAAACGATTTAAGGACTCCTGTATCCGGTTCAATCATTGAAATATTTGTTACCGAGGGCATTGCCGTTGAAAAAGGCGATAAACTATTTACAATCGAATAATTTTTGTTTCTGAATTAATTAATCATATTATTCACAAAACAAGGGAGATGTGTTGAAACGGAGAATTATAGTATTCATGGTTACGTTTGTGTTATGTGTGCCGGCAGTCTATGGCGGTGGATTTCAACTAAACGAACATGGAGCAAAGCCCATGGGACTTGGAGGAGCCTTTACCGCAATTGCAAACGATGCTTCAGCAGTTTACTGGAATGGTGCAGGTTTAAGTTTTTTAAACGGAACCAATGTGCTGCTAGGGGTATCGTTAATTGCACCAAGCACAACATTTAGGGGGGTATCCCCGTCTACCAAAATTTCCTATATGAAAGATCAGGTATTTTATCCTCCGCATTTTTTTGCATCTTATAAATTATCTGATGATTTTTCAATAGGAACGGGAATTTCAGTTCCTTTTGGATTAGGAACAGAATGGCAACCGGATTGGATCGGAAGATACCTGGCTGTTAAAACAGATCTGATGGTTTTTTCCGCACCACTTGTAGTTTCCTGGGCAATACTTGATAATCTTTCTATAAGTGCTGGTGGTTCGTATAGTTTCGCTAATGTAACGATTACTCAAAAAAGTCCACAATATCCATTCGCAGGTGATGCTTATGTTGAACTTGAAGGTGATGATAATGCATCATTTGGTTATAACTTTGGCATTATGTGGAAACCGGTTAAGGAAGTTTCTATTGGCGGTTCTTTCAGAAGTGAAGTAAAATATAGTTTTGATGGAACTGCAACTTCAACAGGAGCAGAACAATTAAGTGCAGTTTTACCGGCAGGTGATATCAGCGCTGATTTAACGACACCAATGAATATACAAGGTGGAATTGCTGTTCGTGTAATTAAACCCTTACTTTTGTCTGCTGATTTTCAGTGGGTTGGATGGTCCAGCTATGATAAGCTTGCAGTTGATTTTAAGAATGATGCTTATGAAGATATCTCAAGACCAAGATTATACGACGATTCATATATTATAAGATTTGGCGGTGAGTATAGTATTGATGAAAACCTATCACTTCTTGGTGGAATCTATTATGACAAAAATCCTGTTGAGCCACAATATCTAAGTCCTTCTTTACCTGAATCAGACAGATTAGGGCTAAGTATTGGCGTAGATGCGAAAATATATGAAAACTTTGGTATATCAGGTTCTTTTTTGTTTATCCGATCGCAGGAACTTACTGTTGATAATTCAACTCAGATTTATACAACAGGTAACTCTCCTTTTAATGGTACATACAATTCGCAAGCCGGATTGTTTGCAGCAAGTATTTATTATAGTTTTAATTGAGAAGGGAGAGAGAAAAAATGAAAAAGAAATTTAAATCATACATTTTATTATTTGGAATATTTGTAATCATATTTGGGTGTGAAGATTACAATAAACTTACACCTCCGGTTATCGATCCAGGAAATGCAGATTTTAGCAGATTCGTATCTATTGGAAATAGTTTTACTGCAGGTTATCAATCAGGTTCACTTTTTGAAAGTGCCCAGATGTATAGCTTCGGTAAGCAAATTGCTGATGTTATGGGAGTCAATTATGAGCAGCCTCTAATTAGTGAACCCGGTACAACCGGAAGATTAGAAATTCAATCTTTATCACCTTTTGTCCTTTATACTGATCCAAATACCGGGAAACCGGTGAATCTTGGCTATCCAAAGCCATATAACAATCTTGGTGTGCCGGGAGCATTACTTTATGATGTTGCTAATGCCACAAATTCTACAAATTGTGCCTCTGCGCTATTTGCCAATTCGCCAAATCCTTTGTTTGATATAATTCTGCGAAACAGTGCTTTAAATATAGGCACACAAATTCAACAGGCAGCAGCACTTAAACCTACTTTTATAACATTATGGATTGGTAATAATGATGTTCTTGGATATGCTACAAGTGGTGGCGTATCTCCATCGGCACCGACAGATATTCAGACTTTTACTGCACTGTATACTGGTGTTGGAAATGCAATTGCATCATTTGGAGCAAATGTTGTCGTTGCAAACATACCGGATGTAACTTCTATTCCATTTTTTACTACCGTGGGACCTCAGGTGGCCTTAAATGTTCCCTGGTCGCAGCTTGCATTATTGGGAGTACCAGGATTGTTTTATCAACAGCATGGTGAAACAGGTCCGGCAACTGTTTTTGCTGATTCCTTATCTCTTCTTACAGGGAATGTATTATTAACGTTAAAAGGCAGCAGTTATGCCGGATATATTGGGGTACCCTCAGGTAAGTTTTATCGTGATTTCGGATTTCCGGGATTACCACCCGGAATAGATACAACACAAGCATTTGGTGTTCATCCGCAAAATCCTTGGCCAGATGCACTTATTTTAGATACAGATGAAATATCTGTTGCTGTAACAACAACAAATTCGTACAATGGTGTTATTGCTTCAATTGCAAATTCGAATGGCTTCGGCTTAGTTGACATTAATACTTATTTTAAAACCTTTGTAGGTGGCAAAGTTATAAACGGTATTACATTTTCAACAATGTTTGTTGAGGGCAATTTATTTAGTTTAGACGGTGTTCATCCAACAAGCCAGGGACAGGGAATTATAGCTAATGAGTTTATAAAAGTTATAAATAATTCATTTGGAGCTAAATTACCCCTGATTGATGTTTCTACCATTCCGGGAAGTCTTAAATTTGCCGGAAAATTAAACTATGATCAATACGGTTATGCAAAATTCCCGGTTGGAGCTTTTGATCATTTATTTTTCTAAAAAAGAAAAAAGGGATGGTCAACTGCCATCCCTTTTTATTTATACTTAAAAATGAAAATAAAATCTTTCATACTTTTTTCTATTTCTATGATATCTTTGCTCCTGTTTAGCGCATGTTCATCATCAGAAGAAACAACATCTTCTAATGAAAACGATGATGGAGATGAAGTTTATGTATTTGATGCAATACCTGAAAATAATGCAAATGAAGAAAAGGGAAATACTGCTAATGAGATGAAATATGTTTATTTTATACAGATTGGTGCTTTTGCTTCCAAATTAAATGCAGAAGGTTTTACTGAAAAAAGTGAATTAAAATTAGGGGAAAAATTGGATGTTACATTTAATGATCAGGATAATCTCTATGTAGTCAGATATAGAAGGATTTTTAATTCAAGGGATGAAGCAGAAAAGATCAGGAATGAATTATGGCAAACAGAAGATTTCAGGGACGCCTGGATAATTCAAAAACCGAAGTAACTTCCGTTAGCAAATCAGAATAAAAAAAATCAATTCTCACATCCATATTCCTTTCTTTTAATCAAAAATTGTATTAATTAGCATATTTAATTACTAATTACTAATTTCAAATGTATTTAATCAATCATTGTCTCACAAAATTGGCGGGAGGAAAGCTATGGCTTTTTCTTTAAATCGTGTTATGCTTATCGGAAATCTTGGAAGAGATGCCGAGACGAGATTCACAACAAATAATGTTTCAGTAACTAATTTTAGTCTTGCTACAACACGTAGTTACAAAGACAAAGATGGGAACTGGCAAAATGAAACGACCTGGCATAATGTAACCGGGTTTAATCTTTCTGACTTCTTTAAAGACAATCTAAAGAAGGGAAAGAAATTTTATATTGAGGGTAGAATATCTAAGCGTGATTATAATGATAAAGATGGTAATAAACGTACAGCAACTGATGTGATTTGTGAGAGACTGATTCCGCTTGAGTCAGCTTCGGGAGGATCCAGTGACGGAGGAGAAACGACATCGTCAGGTTCTGATGAACCACCACAGGTTGAGAATAATGAGGATCTTCCTTTCTAAATTTATGTCTAACAACTAAGGCAATATATTGTTTGGATTTTGATTGGTCTTTACAGATTGTTATACTTTTCTTTCTTCTAGCAGCATCTGCTTTTTTTTCGGGATCTGAAGTAGCATTATTTACTATTGAAAAAAGGAAAATTAAGGATCAGTTTAAAAAGCATAAATTATTGCTCAGTTACCTTAATATCCTGATTGACCGTCCCCGTAAGCTGTTAGTAACTATACTTGTAGGAAATACAGTTGCTAATGTAGCTGCATCGATTGTAGCAGTTACATTGGCAATTGATCTTGCTCCGGTTATAGGATTAGCGAAAGAATTAGTAATTTCTCTTCAAATAGTTGTTCTTACTATTTTAATTCTTCTTTTCAGTGAATTACTTCCCAAAGTGTTTGCTTCAAGAAATCCTGTTTTATTTACAAAAATAACTATAGTTCCAATGTACTGGATAAATGTATTAATTTATCCTGTATCTGAAGCATTAGCTGAGCTTATAAAGGCTACCACATCAAAAATAAAAATAGACAAAACCAAAACTGTTTTAACTAAGCAGGAAATTTCTGATCTTTCAGATATCGGACAGGAAAAAGGAACTCTTGAGGAAGAGGAGCAGGAATTGATTAAAAGCATAGTTTCATTCAGGCAGAAAGTGGCCGGTGAAATTATGACTCCAAGAGTTGATATAAATGCCATTTCTAACAAATTCACACTCGGTGAAATTGTTGAAATAATAAATGAAACCGGACACAGCAGATTTCCATTGTATTTAGACGATCTGGATAATATAATAGGAATTCTTTATGCAAAAGATATTCTTCCTTTTCTGAAGACGGACAAATCAAATGAGATTGTGCAATTATCTAAAATGGTACGGAAAGCAATGTTCGTACCTAAAGAGAAAAAAGTGGATGATCTGTTGCGTGAATTTCAAAAGAGAAAAATGCACATCGCAATTGTAGTTGATGAATTCGGTGGTACTTCCGGACTCATTACAATGGAAGATATAATCGAGGAAGTTGTAGGTGAAATCTGGGATGAATACGACAGGGAAGAGGATTCAATAAAGGAAGTTAGTGATGATAAGTTCATAGTGCTGGGAAAAACTCCAATTAATGAAATCAACGATGTAATTGGTGTTGAAGTGATAAATGAAGAATCAGATTTTGAAACTGTTGGCGGATTTGTTTTTAAAACAGCGGGATTTATACCTAAAGAAGGTTACAATTTTAAAACTGAGAATTATAAATTTACGGTTAAAGAAGTTTTGCGTAAGAGAATTAAAAAAGTATTAATCGAAAAAGAAAAATAGTATTGAAAAAGGGTTGTTTTCTAAAATTTATAATTATCTTTACAATATTCGTTGCTGCAATTCTGTACTTAGTTCAGAATAAATTTGATGAATTTTTTGTAAAGCCGGGAAAAAAGATTTTGCTTTCTGTTCTTAATGAAAAATGGGATGAAGAATTAAGTTACGTAAAAGATAGTATTGAAAAAGATTCATTAAAAATATTAATCAACGAATACTTGACACAAATGAAATCAAAAGAAGATTTAACTGGTGACAAAACATCAGATATTATAGGCCAGCTTGGAACTACTGTACAGGACAGTATAGTAGATGCTAGTGAACTTCTGAAAATGCGGAACATTATAAGAGAAACTTTAAAAAATGAT
>JAJDNK010000187.1 GCA_022340715.1 bacterium BMS3Abin03
ACACTATGTATCCTATGTTCACGAACTAGCTCTTCTTTTATAGTCATGCCCATTACTTCCCTCACATAATGTATCCAGTCATTCAATTCCTGTCCACTTAAGTCAATAATAAGCGATTTCTTTTTTTCTTTCCATGCTTCATATATTCTTTTTCCAGAGGTTGGTTCATCCAAACTAACATTAAATTGGTAATTTATCTTTATACCTTCCTGATCCGTAGACCAGACTTCGATCACTTTAGTTTCTTCTTTTATCAAACCGATAGTTATCCGTTCAGGTGTAACACCTAGTTCCGTCATTTGCTGAAAGAGGACTGCCGCTGTTTCTGCCAATTCATCACTTTTATGCATGGCCATTGTTCTGGCTCTTACTCTTTCCAATGCCAATTGAATTTGTGATTCTCTGGTTAGTGATTCAGCTTTTTGCAGATCAAGGAAGCGGATATAGGTTTGTTCAAACGCAGCCGCAAAACGCTTTACTATTTCCTTTTCTTCTTCACTGAAACGTTTGAGATTGTAGCGCACGATGTCAATTCCTGAATGCTTATGAAACCAGCCCATCATAACCATTCCTTCAGCATTTTGAATCATTTTTTTTCTTTGAGGTGGAACAGGCTGAATTTTGAATATTCCACTGAAAAAGGCATCTTTTTCTTTTTTGTTTAATGAATACTCAAAAAATCCTTCTCCGTGTGAATTAAAAGCGTTATATATTTTTTCAAATATCGGTACGTCAGAGTACGGTAAATGATATATTTCCGGGTAAATGTCTTCTTCTACCGAAGCCCAGAAATGGATATCTTTGGAGGAATCCAGGTTTAACTGGATATTGACAGAATGAATATCCGTTACAAGTATTCGAAATTCTTTGTAGAGCAATCTGACCACATCTTTTAACTCATTACTTTTATGCATACCCATAGACCGGGAACGTACTCTTTCCAACGCAGCTTCTATTTGTGCTTCCCTTGCCTGCGCTTCTGCTTTTTGCAGGTCGAGAAATCGTATATAAGCCTGATCAAAAACGTTTGCAAATCTTTTAAGTATATGAATTTCATTTTCCGAAAGTAATTTCCCTGTATAAGAAGGAATAAATAAGGAAGAGTTTTTTGAAAAAACATCCGTTCTTGAAAAACTTTTACTTTCTAAAAGAAACTTTTTTACATGATCCGGAAATCGTTTGTAATCAGAATTTTCAAAAGACCATTTGAAAAAAGCATTTTTTTCCTCAAAGGAATAAGTTTTAGCAAAATATTCAGCCCCACTTTCTTTAGCATTCACTACATCTTTAGTAATAGGATGATCAGAGTAAGGGATGTGGAAGTGGTCCGGTGAAGATAACAGGTCTGGATCAGTAGCTACATATTGATCAATACCTTTTAACGGATCCGAATATAAAAAAATACTTGCATTTCCACCTGCCTCCTCCTTCACAATATTCAATTCATATAATTTCTCAAAAAGAATTGCAGCGACATCTTTAAGTTCGTTACTTTTATGCATAGCCATACTCCGTGAACGGACACGTTCAAGTGCAGCTTCAATTTCCAGTTCGCGGTTATGCTTTTCAACTGCTTTTCTCTTTTGCTCAAGCTCTTCAATTGTTTCTTCAAGTAAAATTGCAGTTGTCTTTTTTACTTTCTCAGTTCTTTCAAGCTTGAATGCAGTTATTTCTAATTCTTTATCTGCATCCTTTACAGCTTTTATCAGGTTATCTTTTTGTTCAGGATCCAGTTTCTCAGATTGCTGAATAATCTCTAATATGTTTTGAAGTTTTTGGTTCATTTAATTTTTTATTTTTCTTTTAATACAACACAGCAGGTTGTAAGGTTGTGCATTTCGAGATTTCCTCCGGTTGCTCTCGCAAGTTCTGCATTAGAAAACATTCCAGCCATTGGAACATCCCAAACCTTTCTTACACCTTCTATTTCTTCGCCCATCAGAGGTCCCAAAGAGACTAACCTGCCTCCGCAACTGTAAATGATTGTCGCATCAGCTTCAGGTATTTCAGTTTTGAGTTCTTTACATCCCTCGATGACTTTTTCGATCACATCAAAGTCAGGAGGCAGAGAAAATTTCACTTTTGCTCCCTGCGGGACCGAACCGCTGCAAAGGAAAGAACCGTCTTCCCAATTTACCCGTAGACCCGGTCTCATAACAGGAGCACCATGTTCCCTTTGAAGCTGAAGTGGAAAAGCAGCGGCTATTTCAGATTCAATTCTTTTATTTTCTTTGTTAAGATTTTCAAGTCCACTATATTTTTTTGTCATCTCAAGTGGCGATACACCTTCGATGGAGTAAACAATATTTCCTTCACTTTTAGTTACTGTTTTTTCTGTACCCATCGGTTTCCAACCACATGTGGCTTTTCCTTTAATAATATATTTGTCCTCATCCAATACCAGAGCAACAATACCCCTGTTACTTTCTTTGCCATTCGTAAAAACAAATTGATCTGAGAAGCTATAGTCATCACCTGCCATTCCACCATAAACATTTACCTGCTTCCCGATAACGTCTTCAAATCCGTGAAGCAATTCTTCCGCGTTGGTGTCCATATTACTTCCGGCAACCAGGAAAGCAGGATGTGCAAATTTATTCAATGCCTGATGTGCCATGGCTTGTGTTACTTCACGATAATTTTTTTCGGGATATTCTTCAAAGAGAATAGTAAAATGGTCAGGGTGAACATCGAGAAGCAAAATAGCAATCGATTTTTCGGTAATTCCATGTTCAGTAAATTCTCCGTGGGTAGTGGAGCCATAAATACGAATATCTTCCTCATCAAGGATATTGCGAATAGCCTCCCTATCCTGGCTGATAGAAAGAAAAACAATGGCAAGCGTTGGTTTAAATTTATCAGCAATGCTGGTAGTTAATGCGCTTTTAATTTCTTCAGGTGATTTTCCCGTTATTGATTTTGCTTTCATCACAACTCTTTTTTAATTAGTTGAAATATTAAATAAAACCTGTCACACTTCGACTTCGCACAGTGTGACATTCATTTTTCTTTTAGTACAACACAGCAAGCAGTCAAATTCTGCAGATCATTATTCCCATCGGTGGCTCTGGCTATTTCACCATTACAGAAGAAACCAGCCATTGGAGCATTCCAGACATTGTATATCCCTTCGATCTCTTTACTCATTAAGGGACCCAATGACAGTATACGTCCGGCGCAGCTAAACAGTATTACAGCATCAGCATCGGGCATTTCTTTTTCTTTAAGATCTTTCAGTCCGTTAACAACTTTTTCAATTACGTCGAAATCCGGCGGCAGTGAAAATCTCACTTTTGAACCTTGCGGAACTTTACCCCCACAATAGAACGATCCATCTTCCCAATCTATCAATAAACCCGGACGCATAACCGGTGCGCCTTTTTCACGCAGTAACTGAAGCGGAAAGTTTGTGGCGATCAATCCAAGCTGTTCCTGACTGCCGCTCTGTAGGTTCTCTTCTTTCAATTCCTCTAATCCACCATATTTTCTTGTTTGTTCAAGTACTGAAACACCATCAACAGTAAATACGTGGTTGCCTTCACTTTTTGTAACTGTTTTGGGTGTTCCCGCAGCTTTCCAGCCGTGAGTAGCTTTTCCCTTAATTATGATTTTGTTTTCATCTAATACTAATGCTACTAAACCATGACTGCTGGATTTGCCATTTGTAAATACAAATTGTTCGGTGAATGTATAATCGTCACCTGCCATTCCGCCAAATAGGTTTACGTCTTTCCCGAGAACATTTTCAAATCCCGAAATCATCTCTTCAACATCAGTTTTAAAATCACTCCCCGCAATTAAAAATGCCGGTTTTGCAAACTTTTCGAGTGATCTTTTTACTACTGATTGTGCACCTTGACCAAAATTTCTATCCTGAAATTCTTCAAATAATATTGTGAAATATTCAGGATTGATATCCAACAAAATAATCGCAGTGGAATTTTTTTCAATTTCATCATTGATAAATTCTCCGTTTGATGTTGCGCCGAAAATTGAAATTCCTTCTTTATCCAGTATTTTACAAATGGCATCACGGTCCTGAGAAATGGACAAAAAAACAATTGCCAGCGTAGGATTAAAACCATCGGATTCATTTTCAACTAAAGCAGATTTAATTTCTTCCGGTGTTTTTCCTTTTATTGATTTTGCTTTCATTGCAACTCTTTTTAATAGTTTTTATGTGTTGTTAGCTTTTCGTTATTCTTTATTGAATTCATGCTACTGTTAGTAGTCATTTTACAATTATCTCAATCCAAAGATGCACATATAAATTATGGTAGCTGAAATAATTATGTTATTAATATTTACAACAATATGATTTTTCATTGTCATTGCTATAGCAAAGATTATTGTTCCCAGAATTATAATGATACCCGTCCAGGCAGGAAAGAATCCTGTCCTGATAATAGCAATTCCAAATATTATAAATCCTATTATATTAATAATTCCAGGGATTCTATAAATAGGATGTATCTTAATAAATTCTGAAAAAGATATCTTAGAATTCATTACCTGGATGGGGAAATAAGCTAAACCAAAATAAGTTATCGAAATAAATACAGTTCCAATTAAACTTAAATTAATAACCAAATGAGATTGCAGTAAATGTAATCCCCATATTCCAAATCCAGCAAGGATATGGTAGACAGAAGTCATATAATATACAGTTGAATTGTGACCCCCTTCTATAATTTCTATAATTTCAGAAACAATCCAAAACATAAATCCCCAAATGGCTATGTAAATTAAATAGTTCATTTGATTAATTTTTTAATTACCACTAATGCGGCTTTCTTTCGTCTTTCATTCCAATTGTTAATCTGAAGCGCAATGAGTATTCCTATTACTACAAGTATTATTTCTCCAATTGCATATCGTAAATAAGCCATCACTTTATTTTCGGCTGCAAGCTCTTTTCTGATGTTTCTGAAAAATCTTAACATAGCTTGATTACTTCCGGAAATTTTCTATAATCAATTTTACTTTCATTATGAACTACTATTATTTGTTATGCTTCTTTGTAAAGAATCAGGATTGTCTTTCAGAGATGAAAGAATCAGTTCTCAGTTTATTTAAGTATATCTGTATAGGTACAATTTTTTATTACCGAATTAAAAACCGAGACTTGTGATCAATCCGAATTGAAGCTCTATTCCAAATCCTTTTAACTTGCTTACTTGATCATCAGCTTGATCGTTTGCGTAGGTAGCAGGATTTATTGTTTTATTTAATTCGGAATAATCAATTTCATCAAATCCTATTGTATAATAAGGTCTGATTGTAAATCCCAAAGGAATATCTTCACTCAATTTAATCATTAAGATCACTTGTGGCGATACTGCTGTAGAAAACGAAGTGATATCAACTTTCGTTTCAGTGGATCCGGTTATTCTTGTTGAAATTTCAGGACTAATAATCTCGATTGTAAGTCCGACACCGTAACCGATCATATCTTCAAATGCGCCGTAACCAAATCCTAATCCGAATGAGTTAAAACTCATATCAATTTCTCTCTTAAAATTAGTCCCGTTGACTACACCTTCCGAAGTTAACTGAGTAGAGCGGGAGTTGTATCTTACATCCATTTGAATACTAATAAAATTAAGCCCCCCGTTTATTCCAAAACCGGTAAAGGCGCCGGGTTTATCTAACTCCTTTGAAAGATAATTCCTGGCATCATTGTAATGATCAATAACAAAATCCGCACCGTCGGTATTCAACCAGGAAAACCCGTACCCGGCAGTTACCCAAACCTGAGCTGATATAAGCGGGGGCAGGGATAAAACAACTAGCAGTATATATATTTTCTTCATAATAGCTCCAATTAGATTTGCTGGTAATAATTTAAGTTGTTTTCAAAGTCTTACATTATTAAGAATTTATCGATATATGAAAAGATAACATCTTTATTTTTTACAACAGGCTATTCAGCTGAAAAGCAATTAGGATACTGATCACAATCAGAAATATTTCTCCAATTGCATAATGCAGGTTTTTTCAACGTTATTTTCAGTTGCTAGTTTTTGCCTGATGCTTCTGAAAAATCTTATCATAAGCTGTTGTCGAGTTGTTTTTTAATTAATGCATTTATAAAAGTTGAAGTGAAAAATTAAAGTAGCAATTTTAATTTTAGTTGCAAAACAAATTTTGTCTTCACGGGATACATTAAGTCCGCAGTTAATATTTTCTGCGGACAAGCAATTATTCAATAATTATAAACCACTTATAAAAAAGATGTCACCTTTTTTATTGTAAGATGACATCTTTAAAGTTATTGTCGTTATTTATTTTTGTGGTGGTAAAGGATACTGGTTCTGAATACTGTAAATGTTATCCTTATGTTCCATAATCATGGCAGTCAACTCCTTCCATGCATCCGGCTGTTTTTCAACCATTCGTTTTCTAAACTCTCCCCAGAACTTGCTGAATGCGTCCATATCTTTCACTGTGTACCATACATTAACATTCCATTCATCACCCCAGGCATGATTGAACAAACCCCAGTTGTAGATAAAGCCATCATCAACAAGGCTCTTTAATACCGGACCCATTTTTTCATTTATTAATTTGTTAGCAGCCCCGATATCGGACATTTTGACTTTCTGAAAGCTTACAACCAATAATGGATGCTCTTCACTTTGTGCGGACATATTTCCTGCCACAAATATGAAGATTATTAGTGCTGCGAAAAATTTCATTAATTTATTCATAACATCTCCTTTGAGTTTGTAACTGAAGTTGCACAATAATGCCACGTATTATTTAAGATTCTGGACTCCCCCGCATTCGCGGGGGTCGCCAGAATGACATTTTGCAAACTTTGTTTTAATAATTAATAAAGAATATTTTCTTATTCCATTATATTGTTTTTATCACCCGAAGTTTTTCCACCATGGTCGCCAATTAAAACCCACTTACCGTCTTTTTTCATAAGAATGTCGGTCCAGATACCGGAACTCGGTGTTTCCTTACCTGTTTTATTATCCTTTGAAAGTTGTGAGTATGAGTAATGAACGTAAGCAAAATCACCTTTTACCCAGATTGTTAATGGCGTAAGCGTATGAAGTATAGGTGTATTATTTTTCATATCGTTTTCAATCCATTTAGCTGTATTTGCTTTACTTTGAGGAACCAGGGATTGATTAGACCATCCCATATAACTGTCATCAAAATATGTTAGAAATGTTTGTGCGTTATCTACATCCCAATATTTTTCTACACCCGCCCAAACATCTTTTTGTGCATCCGACCATTGTTGGGCAAAGCTGTTCCCCGATAAAAGTATTACCACAAATAAAATTGTGATAGTTGAAAATAAGTTTTTCATACTGCTACTCCTTTTTTAGTGATAGATTGTTTATTTCATTTCGCCATTAGCCGGCATCATTGTAAAACCAAGCTGCTCCATTAACGACTGGTTATCATATGCAACTATTTCTCTTGTCATTTTCCCATTAGAAATGTGAAAAATACTTTCTCCCCAAAAACTGACAGGCTTACCGGTAGGAGGCATTTCACCTGGACCAGTATTTGTCCCTGTTAAAATCCAACGACCTGCCATACCATTTTCTGAGTATAATACATTATCAACTGTTATCTTGACATCAGGATATGCTGTTCTTAATGCAGACATTGCTTTTTTAATACCTTCCAAACCTTTAACATCAGGTTGTGTATTTACAATGCGCAAAAAGGTTGAATCAACAATTGCGTCTAGTTCATCATAGTTCCCGTTATTCCAAACTTCTACATATTTATCAATGATCGGTTTCAGTTCTACCGAAGGATCAGGTTTTGGCTGCTGGCATCCTGCTGTAAAAATGAGAGCAATTAGAAAAAACAAAGAACTTGTCTTTAGAATTTTGTTAATTAATAGTTTCATAGTACTAATACCTTTTAGATTATTGAAAGAAACATTTTTGAAAAATGGATATGAGCCACCATCCATTTACCAATAAAAATACTATTCTGACTGAGAAGTATCTGAATTCCATATACCATAAATAGATATCCATTTTCCATCAGATGTGCGTTTTAATATTTCAGTGTATTTACCTTTTTCCACTATCATTTTTCCATCTGTTCCGGGATAGCTCAATTGAAATTGTCCGATTTCATAACCTAAATCGCCATCACTTCCCGTAGAAATAGTTTTAACAGAAACATCCGTTGTTCCTGCATCAAGAGCGCCTTGCCAATATTTTTGAATATTCTCGCGTCCGGTAACGATAGATTCATTCGGAGGCAATAAAGAAGCATCCTCTGCATAAAGTAATGAAGCAGCAACAGCATCTTTATCATTTAAGGCTTTCGCAAAATCTTTATTCATTTGTGAAAGTTCTTCAGGGGTTACCGTTTTTGTTTGGGCTTCCGTTTTACAAACAGCCATCACTACTAATAGCAGCAAAAGGATAAAAGTAAGTTGCACAAAGCTGGTTTTCGATTTCATTGTTCTTCCGTTCATTTATAGTTTTTATAAGTTAAAGGAGATAACATTGTATTATCTCCTTTCTAAATCTGTGCTTATACTTTATGATCTATTTTCCGAAAACAACTTCTCTGTATATTTCATCTGAATGTTTACCTGTGAAGTATTTGTTGTATGCATCATTGAATGCATCTCTCTCTTCCTGGGTTGCCCATGTTTTTTCAAAAAGTTCGTTAGCTCTTTGATTTGCTTTTATAACATCATCCCAGGATTTTACCTCAACAACCTGTATAAAGTCCCTGTTATTATGTCCCCACCAATGGCGAAGAACCTTACAGCTAACAGTATATTCATTATCAGCGCCAAAGGTCTTGTTTACATATAGAGTAGTGAGAGAGTCTAATTCTCTTGCGGAACCATCTTGCGGGAATGCTCTTTCAAAGTTTGTCACTACGAAAACATTTCCCTGTGCCTCCTGTGCAAGTGATGAATTGTTCATTGTTATGAACAAAATGAAAAGAAAAAGAATTGCGGATAAGGGTTTCATGCTACCTCCTTAGATAGTGATTATTATATAGTTAGTTAATAGAACACAGTTGAAATCAAACATTTTGGTTTTGAGTTGTTGCCCTTTCTTTTGTGTTAAAACCTGAACAGGCAGATATTTCACCGCCTGTTCAATAACCTTACTAATAATTAATGATTTCCGGATTAATTATGAATAACAATATTTCCTACTTCCACATCATTCCAACCATAGTTTATAGGATTGTCTTCAGGGGCTTCTGTTGTACCGTACTCGCAGAATTGATCAAAGAAGGCATCATCAATCGGATCAGCCGAATTTAATGTAAAGGTAATTTGATCAGCAGGCGAATTCTTTCCCTGTCCATTATCTCTGACAGCCCACCAGGAATGCGCGCCTACTCCAAGATCCGGCTCATCAACGTTGCTGTTATCTATAACACCAACAAAGTATGCTTCATTACCATTTATAGTAAAACACGTAATCGTGCCGCTATAATGAGCACCACCTTGTGTTCTGTCTAAATTATAATGACCGTCCACTGAGCCGTCGGCATATCTTTTAGCATTAAAAGTAAATACTCTTAATGTTCCGCCACTTACAAAATTTCCACTGCCCGTAACACTCTCAATTACTTTCCCTCCTTTTAAAAGAGCTCCCTGATCACTACTAACTGGTGATGTTTCTGATGTATTCTCATTACACCCCGAGAATATCGCAACGAATAATAAAATCACCCCGAAGAATTTTAACAGGGTTCGCATAGCACGTTCCTTCCTTTTAGGTTTATAATTGGACGGCAGATGTTTTCTGTTTGTCCCTTTGATTAAATTTTATTTCAACAATAACATTTTGTTTATCTGTGTAAATGTTCCTGCGGTTATCCTGTAGAAGTATACACCGCTCGAGAGTTTACTACCGTTGTTATTAGTAGCATCCCAGGTAACCTGGTGAAATCCTTCACTCATATTTCCATCAATAAGTGTTTTAACAAGCTGACCGACACTGTTGTAAATCTTCAGTGTAACATTTCCTGCCTCGGGTATACCAAAACGGATTTGGGTTGTTGGGTTGAATGGATTAGGGAAGTTCTGATCGAGTGTGAATTTATTCGGCAAAGGATTTTCATTGAAAGAAGATTCGTTATTGTCAAAATTCCTTTTAGGAAGCGAAAAACTAGCCTCTGTAAACCTTGCATAAACCACATATTTCCCGTTCTTTGAATAGCAAGGATCATAATCTCCGTAGTCAGAGTTGCCGGTTAATAAAGTTGGTGTTCCACCGGGCGAAGGTATTGTCCAGATGTCAACATCACCGGTTACCCGATTTGAATGGAAGACAATTGTCTTTCCATTGTTGGACCATGAAGGCTGTTGTGAAAACTCACCTGCTCCGCCGGAGGTTAATTGAACAGGACTGCCCTGTGGTTCGTCGGCTTCGTCAACTGAAATTGTAAAAATGTTGGAATAATCCGAATATGCAATTGACTTACCGTTCTGTGACCAGGATGCATTTACACCCTGTACTCCTAAATTTGTTTCAGATCCACTATTTACATCAATGGTTCGTAAGGTGTAATCCGACAAATCTGTAAACACAAGATGCTTGCTGTTGTTTGACCATTCTGCATCAACGGCATTCTCTCTAACAAGTGTTGCTGTTCCTCCACTGGATGGGACAACATATATATTACCGTCACGGTCGAAAGCGATATACTTTTCGTTTGGAGACCAGGAAGCATCGTTACCGCCTTCAGCTCCAGCAAGCGGTGTGCTCGTTTGTGTTTTTAGATCTGTGATATAAATGGATTGACCGAGTGGATCAGAACTGCTTACAACATCGTGGGCAACAAGTTTACCATTATTATTAAATGAAGGATTGTATTCATCGGCATCATCTAAAAATGTAACACGTTCAACATTTCCTGTATTTGCACTGACTGTGTATATATTATATGAACCAAACAACTGCAGATTATCCAATAAAAGCGAACCTGTGGCCATTTGAGGGGTTACAGGTGAACCTGTTGTTTGATAAACAATAGCAATTTCAAATCCTTTTATTTTATCTAACTGAAGAATCCCGTCTATATATCCCAGTTGCAGAACAAAACCTTTGGTGTTATCCGCATCTTGTTTTAAAGGAATCGTTACATTTAACCAATTTCCAGAATTATTAGTAAGATCCAGTATGGTGACGTACTGCCATAGCTCTCTGTTACCTGCGTCATTGAATTCCGCCAGTTTAAATTCAAAAGTCATTGTCCCTACTGCTGTTAAATTTGCGGGAACAAGAACTTTATATGAGAGACCAAGAGATTTACCTGATGATAAATCTATGTATGGCAAAGAAGTATTGCCTGCTAAAACGTCATAGGTAGTCCTGACTATCCATCCTTCCCCCACATCATAAACAACTTTATAATCAATCTTCATAGAGCCGGAACCTTCATAGCTCTCTGCAGCATAATTAGACAGATCAAATACTGCAGCAGGATTGCTTGCAAAAAAGTCCTGGTTAGTAGTTGG
The DNA here is from genome assembly GCA_022340715.1 of bacterium BMS3Abin03. GTDB lineage: Bacteria > Bacteroidota > Ignavibacteria > Ignavibacteriales > Ignavibacteriaceae > BMS3ABIN03. Next base: position 11,483 of record JAJDNK010000187.1, read on the forward strand.
GGGATCCGGGAAAAAAGTGCCCACGGCGTTATCGAAATTCTGAACTATTACCTGTGCATTACTTTCAGTTAGCATACCGATGCTAAAAAAGCTGACAAGCAAAATTGTTAGAAAAAGTTTATTGTGTATCATATGGTCTCCTTATGAAATATTTAAATAAGTTAATTAGTTAGGTCCAATCTCTTTTATATTAATGTCCGCTCAGCCACTGTTCAAAACTTTTATTTGTTTCGCCTTCTTGGTAATCCCAATCGGGTTTGAGACGTAAACCGGTATCATCCCGCCAGATAAAATCGATTGCATCATTAATATCAGATTCGTTTGTAATGCTTATTAAAAACATTTCCTCTTCTCCAAAGGGAAACATCTGCAGCACCGAACTTATATGCTGGGCAACCAGGGCACTCTTAATAATTTCTGCCTGTCTTAAATCATAGGTCGCCCATACAATACCATTATTCCCGGACAAGAAGTCATTTTCATCTAGGGAAATGGTAATTTCAATATTGCTTCCATCGGGAAGATCGGGCGGGGTAACTGAACTCAGGTCTGTCCATTCAATCATATTATTTGTATCTAACACAATTCTTCCTCCACTGTCATAAACTCCTTTTACTTTTAGCATTATCATAAATAACCAGTTGAATTGTTAGAATTAGCTGGTGAGTAATTTTAAATACAAGATAGATTTATAAACTGTGAGAGTCTTGCACTATTTACGCAAATGTTTGGATTTTTCAGTCAAGTGTCCCCAGAGAAGTATTTTTAAGCTAAAACACGTTGTAATTCTAAGAATTGATTTAACAGGCAAACTTCGCTAACTTTTTCACGGTTTGAATTTTTTACTATTGCATTTAAGATGAGCAGCAAAATAATAGATACAGTAGCAATACTTACAGCAACATTGTTATTGATTTTTTCGACTTTTGCCTTTTCACATAAAAAAGGAAAGATAGTTAGCCATAAAATTCTTGCAGTTTTTCTTTTTGCAAATGCATTATATATTATCGATTTTGCACTGATTCCCGTTGAACGAGTTACCGGATTAAACCTGAGATGGTTCAGTGGAATTGGATCATCGTTTGGCTTTTTGTTTGGACCCTTGCTATACCTTTATTCTAAATCAATAACTCAAAAGGATTTTTCTCTTAAAAATTCCCAGCTAATCCACATTGTTATATTCGCTTTTGCATTCTTCAGAGCTTTGTTTAAGATAAATATTCCTTTTATTTATTGGTACAGCATTTTCCATTTTCAAACTGTGTTTTATATGATAGCCTGCTTTGTAGTTATAATTAACTATAGAAAGGAAATTAGAAATTATTACTCATCCGTAGAAAAATTAAATTTAACCTGGATGCTCTATGTTGTAGGGGCCTTTTTTATAATGTGGATGGTTGATCTTTCCAGTTTTGTTTTTGCCGACTTAAATTTCCTGGGTCCAGCCGGTGAAAGTTATCTAACTTTTGTTTCTTTAATGATAAACTTTGTTTTTGCTATTCTTATATTCTATAAAGCAATTCAGCATCCGGAGATTTTTACAGGTATAGATGAAGAAGAAAAACGGCAAAAATATGAACAATCACGGTTGACCGAAGCTGAGAAAAAAGAGTACCTGCAAAAACTTGAGGAGTATTTTATTTCTGAAAAACCTTATCTTAAATCCGAATTAACTATATCGGAAGTCGCAAAAAATTTGAATGTTTCAGCCAAATATCTTTCTCAAGTTATTAATGAGTCGCTTGGTAAGAATTTTTATGACTTCATTAATTCATATAGAATTGATGAAGCAAAAAAACAATTAAATAAGACTAACGATTCGAAGAAAACAGTTCTTGAAGTTCTTTATGAATCGGGATTTAATTCAAAATCAGCATTTAATAATGCATTTAAAAGACAGACAGGCTACACACCAACTCAATACCGGAAACAAGCAACAATTGATTAAAATCACCCCAATTATCTTTTTTAATGATATAATAAAAGTTTTCAAGCTGTATTAGCGAAAGCCACTCAAAATATTCGTTTCCATATACACTGATAAAAGTTTATAAAATAGTCCTGTTTCAGGAAAAAGGACGAATTCGCGATTCCTTCAACATACATTTACAGCTAAAAACGGAGGAAATATGAGAACGTTTATTTATTCAACTTTTTTTCTTACACTGTTTGCTTTCTCGTTATCGAACGCAAATACTATTAAAGTTCCAGAAGAATTTTCAACAATCCAGGCAGCAATTAATGCTTCTACAAATGGTGATACTGTACTTGTTGCTTCCGGCACTTATTATGAAAATATAAATTTCAAAGGGAAAAATATTGTATTAACGAGCTATTACGGAATTACCGGTGATGCTTCTTACATAAAAAACACAATTATAAACGGTTCAACTCCTACAAACCCCGATACGGCGAGTTGTGTCCTGATAATTTCTGGTGAGGATTCAAGTGCCGTTTTGCAAGGATTTACTCTTACTGGTGGTAAAGGAACAAAATGGCCGGATGAGCATGGCGCAGGCATATATGTAGAAGGAGGTGGAATTTTTATAACGGTCTCTTCCCCCACAATAAAATATAATTTGATTGTAAATAATGAAGCAATAAATTCTCCTGCAGGTACAATAAGTGCGGGTGGTGGAGCAATCAGATGCGGCGACGGCTCTCCTCATATAATTAATAATGTAATTCTTAATAATGCGGGAATGTATGGTGGAGGAATTGTTCTTAATTATTGTTCAGAAGCTTTGATTGCCAATAACATTATTAACAGCAATCATGTTTATCAGGCTGTTACCGGCAGGCAAACATTTGGTGGTGGCGGCATTTGGACTTATGAATCTCTTCCCGGGAATGATTTGCCAAATTTAATTATAAACAATACCATAATTGGTAATTCATCCAATACTAATGGTTGTGGTATTAGAATTTGGGATGCAAATGTGTTGATAAGCAATAATATCGTATGGAATAATTACCAAAAAAGTAATGAACAGATAAATCTAACCAGTTCAAACACGGTGATAGAATATAATAACGTAGAATACGAAATTGAAGGAACCGGGAACATTAGCCTGCAACCTTCATTTGCAGACAGCAGTTTTTATTTAAATGATAACTCACCTTGTATAGATGCCGGTAATCCTGATGTTAAATATTATGACAATGAAGACCCAAACTCGTCGGGTAATGCGTTACTGCCTTCAAAAGGGACAATAAGAAATGATATGGGTGCTTATGGTGGACCAATGAGTTTGTTGTTCTCAGAATTTTCTTCCTCTCATTTATATACTCCTGATGAAAATAATTTTGGACTGACACTTCCTAATGAACCTATAACCCTGTCAGTTTCCATCGTCAATGTTGGATCAAGTGTTCTTTTAGTCGATAGTGCATCTGTTGTGCTAAACAATTCTACCATAGGAATTCAAAATAATTTCCCTTTAAGTATTGATCCTCTAAAAATTGGAAAACTGGTTTTAACTTGGACTCCACTTATCAATGAAGATTTAATAGATACTCTTTTAATTTACAATAATGATAATTACTCTATTAATCCTGCCAGAATAATTATAACCGGAAGTTCATATCCCAATGCTCTTCTCTCTTTTGATGCAGCAATAGCTGATTTAGGTAATATCGATGTAACAACTCCCAGAGTAGATACAATTATTTATGTATATAATATTGGGACTGTGCCAGATTCCATTTACACTTCGGTAATATATGATAGAGTAAAACCCGATACTGCCTTGGAAATTTCCCCGGTTGCTTTTGAGGTTGCTCCAAAGGATTCAGTCGGGATTACGTTTTCTATATTTCCGCCTATTGTAAGAAAAACCATTCTAAACATTTTCCAACCCGCCTTAGTTGTGGACTCAAAATTTAGTATCGGGAAAACTCATTTTACAAAAACGATAAAATTTCAACTAACTGGAATAACAGATGCAGAAAAAGGATCAAACTCACCAGATAAATTTTATGTGTCTCAGAATTTTCCAAATCCTTTCAATCCTTCTACACTTATTGAATATTCTCTGGCAAAGACTTCTTTTGTAAATCTGACGATATTTAATGTTCTCGGCGAAAAGATTAAAAATTTGATTGATAAAGAACAGGCCGCGGGAATATATCAAATTAATTTCGATGCTTCGTTTTTACCAAGCGGAATTTATTTTTATAGGATAGAGGCGGGTAATTTTGTAGAAATAAAAAAGATGGTTCTATTACGTTAGATTCGTAAACCGATATACTTTATCTTAATTGCTGAATTCATCTTTTTTATATTCTGAAGGACTGCATCTAAATTGTTTTTTGAATACACGTGAAAAATAAGCTTGGTCATTAAAACCAACTTTGTAACAGATCTCAGCAATAGTCCCGGCTTTATTAATTAATAGATCAGCGGCACGTTGAAGTCTTAATGATCTTATTAATTGCCCGGCGGGTTGATCTATTAATGCATTGAGTTTTCTGCTAAGCTGGGAAATGCTCATGTTAACTTCTTCGGCAAGCTTATTCCCATTGAACAGCTCATCTTCAAAATTAGCTTCAATTATTTTAATTGTTTTTTCTAAAAATGACTGATCGGCAGAAACCGTGGAGACTTCTGAGGGTTTTATTACCGTAGATTGGCTAAAACGTTTTCGGAGTCTTTCCCTCTGGAGAATTAAATTCTTTACGCGTACTTTTAATTCCTTTGTGCTAAAAGGTTTGGTAATATAAGCATCGATGCCGTTTTCAAGTCCTTCAATCTTATCGTCCAGTGCAGCTTTTGCAGTAAGCATAATTATCGGGATGTGACTTGTCTTTTCATCAATTCTGATTCTTGTACTGAATTCATAACCATTCATTTTAGGCATCATAACGTCTGTAATTAAAAGATCGGGAATTTCTGTTTGTGCTATGGATATTCCTTCGGCACCATTTGAAGCTTCCACTACCTTGTAGTCAACTTCAAGTTGTTCTCTTATATAAGCTCTTACGTCGGCATTGTCTTCAACAACTAAAATTATTTCTTTATTACTGGATGCTAGATTCCCGCCTTCGCTAAAGCTTCGGTGGGCAAGTTGGATGCTTGATGCCGGGATGTTTTCAATTGAATCAGTCTCATTATATATACTTTCCTGCGTACGATTGTTTAATGGGGTATCAACCAATTGTTCTTTTTCAATATTCAAATTGCCGAGAGGAAGCTGTATAATAAATTCGGTTCCTTCACTTTTTAAACTTTTGACTGTGATCCTTCCTTTGTGCAATTCAATTAATTCTTTTGTAAGAGCCAGTCCAATACCGGTTCCCTCATGTTCTCTTGTACTGGAAGCATCTACCTGGTAAAAGCGATCAAAAACATGCGGAAGACGATCAGCCGGAATTCCGATTCCCGTATCCATGATTCTGATTTCAACAAAGGTATTATTAATATTTACACGAACTTTTATTTCATCATTTGCGGATGTAAACTTTAGTGCATTCGAAATAAGATTGTAGAAAACTTTTTCCATTTTATCAGGATCAAACTCAACAGGTATATTTTGGTATTCCGCTTCAAACTTAAGAGTAATTTTTTGTGATTCAGCTAATGACTCAAATGAATAAAACAGACTCTTCAGGAATGAAACGATATTATGTTGTTCGGCTTTTAATTCCATGCTTCCGGATTCAAGCTTGGAAAGATCGAGAAGTTGATTAATCAAAGTCAGGAGTCTGTTAGCATTCCGGTCTGCAACCTGCAGCTTGCCTTTTTCTTTTACTGCAATATTAGATGACATAACACTATCAATCTGTCCGAGTATTAAAGTTAATGGTGTTCTGAATTCATGGGAAATATTTGCAAAAAACTGAGACTTTAACTGATCGAGTTCCTTTAATTTTTTATATCCTACAATTTCTAATTGTAATGCGTGTTTTTTGTTTAATCTTTTTAATTCCATCCGCCTGACCTGATATAACAATCCAAGAAATAATAATCCCAGTAATACATACGACCACCACGAAAAATACCAGGGCGGAAGTATTTTGAAAGAGAATGTATCTTCAGATCCTATTACATCATAAACATTCTTTGAACGGACATGAAATACATAATCTCCGCCTGAAAGATTGGTATACTCTTTTATCGGTTCCGTAGTCCATTTCGACCAATCATCATCGTTCCCTTCTAGGAAATACTGGTATTGATTTGATTCCGGTTTATCAAAACTAAGCGCTGCAAAACGAAAGAGTATATCATTATTTTCAAAAGAGATTTCGTTCCGGTTTTTTATTGAATCGATAGCATGTTCATTATAAATCAACGAATTCTGATTAATTGTGACACCACAGATAATTGTAGAAAATTTCTCAGTATAATTTTGCTTCAAGTCTGTATCACATTGAATTAATCCTTCATCTGTGCTGATCCATAAATAATCTTTATTGTTACGTGAATCAAAGTCAGAATAGATTGTAAAAACTCTGCTTAAATCAAGTCTTCCGAAAACAGGTTCAGGTTGCCAGAGATATTTTCCATCATTTTGTTTAATTGCTTTGCCTATTTCATTTCCCTGTTTGGTTTCAGCCAAAATCCAGAAGTCGTCATTGCGATCCTTTTCAATTTGCGATATGAAATGAGAAGAATCCGCAAAAAACTTTCCCAGAGTGAAATCCTTTACAAAACGTTTTGAATCAGGAGCGAATCTGAATAAGCCGGCATCGGTTGCGAAAAGTGTTTTTTTATTGATAGAAATAATGTTGCATTGCTTGCCCGGCAAACCATTTTGTTTATTATAGCGGTCAACTTTAATATTAGAGGAATTATTTATGGAGAATAAATTATTAGAATTACTGCTAATGTGAACGACGCCTTCATAAAATGTTTTAATCCATAAACTGCCATCATTATCTTCGGTGAGTGAAGCCACTTCGTCACCAATAATTGAAGTATCTTTTAGTAATTGAAAATCACCTTTATTGTACTTTAAAATTGCGAGCCCTATTCTGTACATTATATATATAATGTTTGAGTCGAGTGCAGACTGGTACAATAAGGGAGCTTCGAAGTCATAAAGCCTTTTGGGGAGATTGTTTTTATCAATTTTATAGATTACTGTGTTTGTAGCGGCAAGCAGTGAATTATCAACTTGAATAAAATTCTGTCCTCCCGAAGTAATATTTCCTATTGGTTGAAACGATGAAGTTGAGTTATTAAAACAAAACAACCCGAATGAATTAGTTGCATAAAGTTTGTTGTTAAATCTATAGAGTGAGGATAGGTAAGCGTTACCGGTATTATTTTTAGTTATTAGACTAAACGGAGAGGATATTTCTATTCTTGAAATTCCTTCATTCATTGCAAGCCATAATCCGCCCTGCTTGTCGGGAAATACATCATAAACAACATCTGAAGACAGTCCATTTTTTGTATTAATTATTTTTAAAAGCCGACCATCTTTATCAATTACAGAAACACCTCCACGCATGGTAGCGAAAGCAATTCTTCCATCATCCAGTATACAGGCATTATATATAAGGCTTTTAGTCAGGAATGTGTCTGCTTCTGTTTTGAATGCTGAAAATGTATACCCGTCATAAAGAAACAAACCCTGGTTATTTGTTGTTATCAAAATTTTATTGCCAAGGGGAAGCATATCATAGATTCCAATCGATGCAAATTTTTCACCATCCGGAACAGGTTTTAATGAGTTTCCTTCAATCCTTAATAATCCTCTGCCTCGATCCCTGGTAAAAATCTCATCATTTACTTTATATAGTCTGAACGCACGTACCGAATCGATAACATTTATTTCACCTTCATTCCATCTGAAAATTTTGTCGCGCGTTTTATAATAGACACCTTGTGAAGAACCCACAACATCCCATACGTCTCCAAATTCGCGGTATTGCTCCTTAAGAAATTTTAAAAGAGAGACAAACCGCAATTGCCCGATTGAATCAGGAGCAAGATAACCGAAATCAGATGATGCTGCAACATAAATTTTTCCATTATCATCTACGTACATAGATCTTACAATGGAATTGTTATGTGTTTTAATTAGGCGCCAGGAAGTGCCGTCGTATTCTAGAATACCTTCTGTATTACCGAAATACATTATCCCGCGCTTATCCTGGTTGACACACCAATTTTGATATGAGGCATTATATTCTTTAGGACTAAAGAATTTTATGAATGGCTGACCAATGTCATTATAATGATTATTTAGTTCCTGTGAGAAAGAAATAGATGAGAAAAAGAATACTAGTAAAAGTATAATTGTTTTATAATTACCGGATAAGAATATTTTAAATGACAACATGCTTTATTGTACTATACGCCCTAATAAGTAGTGTAATTTACATTATCGTAATATTAAATGCATTATTTAATTTAGTGAAAAGGGAAACAGTTAATATGGTAAACTATTCATTAGAGATGGTAAATTTATGTTTGCGCTCGCTACTAAATTATAAAGACCAACAGACTCTTGATTAAAGTTAGATGGATGATTGATTTAATTGTTTCATCTGAATATTTAATTGTAGAAATAATTAAGTCTATTCGGAAATTAAAATTAGAACTCATTTACCATCTGCAAGAAAAGTCCTATAAAATGCAGGAAAAATCCTAACACTCCTTATCCACAAAAGCCTATTTTAAGACATTCAAAACGAGGAAGGACTTTTTCGCATTTATATTATTTGTAGGAGGCTTCTTGAGAAATCTTTCGTTGTTTATGATAAAATGGTAACCTGTTAGCACATTTTCATTCCTGATTTTTATTAAGAGAGGATTCTTAAGAATTTCTTGCTAATAAAATTTCCCCTAGAAATTTTTAAACAGAATTAAGTCAGTAATCTATAACTAAATATACATTAACTTAACAGAAGGAGAGAATAATGAAAAATGGTCTCAATTTTTTTGTGCATAGGTATTCGAATGCACTCACATATTTATTCGCACTTTTTATCTTTTTTATATTAATCCAGGTGGATGTCTATTCTCAAAATATGAATTCACCGCGTTATGGGATATCGGTAGAAAAATGGAAACAAAATCAAACACTGATCAAGTTTAATCAGACTGGCAATTCGGATAATACTCAAGGCTTTGCTTTTTTGAGTAATGGTGGATTTGAGACCGGAGATTTCGCTGGTTGGGTAATCCAAGATGTTAGCTCCCCGTTTCTTCCACTACAAGTTAACTCTGCCGGGATACAACCGTGGTTTCCTTTCTTCTCGAGTGATCCTACAGAAGGAACGCTTGCTGCTTTGCATGGATGGGATGGAGAATCCGGCACAATTAGCTTAGCTCAGGATATTACACTTCCATCAACAGCGCTTACTTTAGAATTTGACTATCGTGCAGCCTGGGATTTATCAGCTTATGGTGCTACTCAAGATAGAAATTTCATCGTAAGTATTGAACCGACCGGCGGAGGCTCTCCTCTTTTAATAGATACTGTTTTGACTGCTGATGTTGGCACGATTAATAATGATACGGGTGATCTTCACGGATCAATAGATGTTAGTGCCTATGCTAATAGTTCTATAAGAATTAGCTTTGATTGGACAGTATCGGAAGATTTTTCCGGACCAGGTTTTTTTCAGCTTGATAATGTGTTTATTAAGCACACAGGACTTCAGATAATTGTTACTGAAAATATAGTATATGGCAATGTTGAAGTCGGTACTGTCAGCTCACCACGAACTGTTAATATTAGTAATGTTGGAACAAGTAATTGTACTGTCTCGGGAATATCAGATCCAGGATTACCCTTTACTTTGAGTAATGTGCCATCATTGCCTGTGGTAATTTCTCCGGGAGAATCCGAAACATTCGAAGTTAAATTCTCACCAACAAGTGCAGGTATGCTTAATGGCGCCATTACAGTATCCAGTGATGATTCTGAAAATCCGACACAAAACGTTTCACTTTCCGGTGTGGGTGTGATTATAAATCCCGCTGCTATGGGGGTATGTTATGCATCTACAGGAAATAATGATGGGGGGAGGTTATTAACAATTGATGTGAGTACGGGTGCTGGAACTCTAGTCGGTTCTACCGGATTAGGCGCTATACCGGGTCTTGCAATAAATTCAAGTGGTGTTATCTATGCAGTAGCTGGTGCTAATTTTGATTTGTATAAGATCGATGCTTCAAGCGGTGCAGCAGTGTTTGTCGCAAATACCGGTTTAGCTTATCTTCCAGCCATTGCTTTCGATGGTAATGATGTACTTTATGGATTAGGTGTTGACACTGTCACATTTACAACTAATCTATATACAATAAACACAACTACTGGAGAGCCAACAGTGGTTGGTCTTGCACCAATGGGTGATTGGAGAGGTATGGCTTTTGATCCTACTGATGGTACCCTTTGGGCTTCGACAAGTGGTCAGGAAATTTATATTATCGATCCCGGCACCGGTGTGCCAACATTAATCGGTTCAACCGGAATAAACGGCGGTATCCCCGATATCAATTTTGATGATTCAGGTAACTTATATGGAGCACTAGGTGGCAGTGGTTTGGCAAATGATAACTTTATATTGATAAACAAAACTACCAGTGCAGGAACAACCATAGGCGCTATTGGATTTACATCTGTTAGTGGATTGGCAGCGCGACATCAGCCTCTTACGGGGTCACAAATTGGAATAATACCGGGTTTCGTAAATTTTAGAACTACAGAAGTAGGCAGTTCAAGTTTATCACGAACAGTTACTATAAGAAGTGTTGGTTCGACGAATCTAACAGTTTCAGGTATATCAGACCCTGGTGCACCTTTCAGTATTAGTAACGCACCTTCATTACCGGTAGCAATTTCACCGGGTGAATCAGAAACATTTGACGTCATATTTTCACCGACAAGTGCTGGGGTATTTAATTCCAGTCTTACTATAACAAGTGATGATCCTGATAATGCAACAAAAGATGTATCGCTTTCCGGTGAAGGTGTTACCATTAATCCTGCAATGTCGGGAGTATGTTATGCATCCACAGGAAATAATGATGGTGGAAGACTTTTGACAATTGATATTAATACCGGGGCAGGGACTTTGATTGGACCAACCGGTTTAGCACAGGTACCAGGTTTGGCAATTAATTCAAATGGTTTTATCTATGGTACAAGTGATGATCCAGACGCCGATTTGTTTAAGATTGATGCTTCTACAGGAACCGCTGCTTTTATTGGTAGTACTGGAATGGGCTGGATGCCTGCTGTTGCCTTTGATGGTAATGATGTTCTTTACGGATTAGGTACGGATTTTACTACAGGTTTTAATCTGTATATAATAAATACATCAACAGGAGATTTAACATTGGTTGGCCCCACAAATTCAGCAATGGATTTTAGAGGTATGGCTTTTGATCCTAGTGATGGTACTCTCTGGGCTTCAACAAATGGTCAGGAAATCTTTGTAATCAACCCAAACACCGGAGAACCAACTTTAATTGGTTCAACCGGCTTAGATGGTGGAGTGCCGGATTTATATTTTGATGATATGGGAAATCTGTACGGGGCAGTAGGTGGCGGCAGCTCCGGTAACAATAAATTCATTTCTATTAATAAAAGCACAGGAGAAGGCACAGTTATAGGTTCTATAGGTTTTACTTCAGTCAGTGGATTGGCAGGACGGCATCAACCACTTACAGGATCGCAAATTGGAGTTATACCGGGAGTAGTAAACTTTTTAAATACTGAAGTGGGAAACTCAAGTCCAGGAAATACCGTTACAATCAGGAGTGTAGGCTCTGAGAATTTAACGGTATCTGGAATATCAGATCCGGGTTCACCTTTCTCTCTAAGTAATATACCTTCATTACCGGTTGTAATCACTCCGGGTGAATCGGAAACATTTGAAGTTACATTTTCGCCAACAAGTGAAGGTGACTTTAACTCCAGTATTACGTTTACAAGTGATGATCCTGACAATCCAACAAAAGATGTAACGGTTTCAGGCAAAGGTGTGATTATTAATCCTGCAATGTCGGGAGTATGTTATGCATCTACAGGGTATAACGATGGTGGAAGACTATTAACAATTAATGTTAGTACAGGACATGGAACGCTAATAGGATCCACAGGATTAGATGCTGTCCCGGGTTTGGCAATTAATTCCAGTGGTACTATCTATGCAATAAATGATCCTGGTGCAGGTTTGTATAAAATTGATGCTCTTACGGGTACAACAGTTTTTGTGGGTAGCACCGGTCTGATCTGGATTCCGGCAATCGCTTTTGATGAAAATGATGTTCTTTATGCTTTAGGTACAGATTTTAGTACACCGGGATTTAATCTTTATACAATTAATACTACTTCGGGTGTAACAACATTAGTTAGTCCCACAAATTCCGCATTAGATTTTAGAGGGATGGCTTTTGATCCGACAGACGGTACTCTGTGGGCTTCAACAAATGGTCAGGATATTTATGTTATAGATAAAAACGTAGGTACACCAACATTAATTGGTTCAACCGGAAAAAACGGTGGAGTACCTGATATATGTTTCGATGACATAGGTAACTTATATGGAGTTGTAGGTGGTGGCCAAGCAGGCAATATCTTCTTTTCTATAAATAAGACAACCGGGCAAGGAACAAGTATTGGTGCAGTTGGTTTAAGTTTCTCTTCTGTTAGCGGTCTTGCACTTACAGGCATTACTGTATCAGTAGATGATAATAAAACGAACAGTATTCCAACAGTATATGATTTGTTCCAAAATTATCCGAATCCGTTTAATCCTTCTACATTAATTAAGTATAACATTCCTAAAGCAGGTCATGTTACACTAAAAATATATGGCATACTAGGAAATGAAATACGAACACTTGTTAATGGAGAGAAACCGGCCGGAAGTTATAATGTGGAATTCAATGGAAGTAATCTTGCAAGCGGTATCTACTTTTACAGACTGGAGGCTGAAGATTTTGTCTCTGTGAAAAAGATGATCCTCCTTAAGTAAGTCTTTTTAGATTAATTACCATAGTAATAACAGGTTCTATAAAACCCCTATCAGTAAAGTCCGTTTCTCTGAGGACAGATGCATAGGGGTTTTTATTAAGTAGTTAATTGGTGAGGGTAAAAAATGTTTTTAATTGTAAATTATACATTATAAATTCTTAATTTATTTGCGCCCGTAGCCTGCCTACATTGATAAATCAATTTCGGCAGGTAAACTCAATTTCAGTTTCTTTTGATAACCAAACTTAGTCGACAAAGCATTAGAAAATTTTATAGCATTTTGTACATTGTTTATAGTGGATTTTAAAAGTTGCGCCCGTAGCTCAATTGGATAGAGCATCAGACTTCGGATCTGAGGGTTGTGGGTTCGAGTCCTACCGGGCGTACAAAACTTTTTGGTATTGCCGAAACATCTTCCGAAGGAATTCCTTCGGAACCTTCGGGAGAATCCTACCGGCGTACTGGGTTATATTTCCTTTAGTAGTGATTGGAGTTGTGGAAGATTATTTTGAACAGTGTTCCATACAAGTTCTATATCAACATCAAAATATCCATGAATAAGCCTGTTTCTCATACCCACGATGTCTTTCCATGGAACATTTTTATATTTTAATTTGGTTTCTTCGGTTATTTTAGACGATGCTTCACCTATAATTTCAATTTCTTTTATAACAGAAAGAATAAGCATCCTGTTATTGGAAAACTCATCTTTCGTCACACCGCTGGTAAATGTTAAAGCCTCATCAATGGTATCCGTTATATGCTGGATTCTTATTTTGTCTTCAGGACTCATATTTCACTTTTGCTTCTTTTACCAATGAATCCCTAAAATACCGGCTAACTTCTTCGGCGGTGCGTAAATCCACCTTTTTGCCGATGATTTCCGAAAGTTCTCTTTCAATTCTTGCAGCATCGAGAAGACCGTAACCGGTATTCTTTTCAAACTCTACAAGCAGATCGACATCGCTTTCCCCGGTGTATGTGTCTTTCAAATAAGAACCGAACAAAGAAAGCTTTTTTATCTTATTTGCTTTGCAGAATTTTTCTATTTCTTTTGAGTGTTTGGTTAGTATGTCCATATTCTATTTTATTTAATCTTCAATTAAAATCTCAAATAATTTGTAAACCTTGCCCAATAATATTTAGCAGCTTTTTCAACTTAGGAACGATCTTCACCTAAGAATGATAATGCAATGTCATACTTAAATTCTTTTATTCATCCACCATCTTTAATTTTACAAACATAAGGAGAATTTAAGAAAGTGAAAATTAAAATTTCTTTTAGCGAGTTTGGTACAATCGTAGAGCCCATTTAATGGTAATTTTACCACTCCACTTCTCTTTTATCTTTAGGAAATTTTCCGGTAAGATCGATTGGGGCCTCTGATGCAAGCCAGACGATTGTTTCCACACCTTTGCTTAATGGACGCGGCGCGCCCCGTCCACCCATATCGGTTTTTACCCAACCGGGATCGACAGAGTTTACAGCAATCTTTTTACCAGCTAACACAGAAGCAAATTGTTTTGTAACCGCATTTAATGCAGCTTTGGAAATAGAATAGAGCGGGGCATAAGAAATCATATTTGAAATTAAACCTGCACCGCTCGATACGTTAATAATCCTGCATCCTTTATTCATAAATTTTAGGAAGTTGTTAATAACATTTACGGGACCAAAAGTATTTGTATTTAATGATTTTATAAGAAGTTCGGTATTGGCGTTAAAAATATTTGTATCATCTATCAGGATTGCTGCATTATTTACAAGCACATTGAGTCCGACGTCAACTTGGGAAAACTTTTGAGAAGCCGTTTTTATGCTTTCTTCTTTCGAAACATCAAGCTCGATAAAGTGAATATCGTGTCCATTACTTTTCAGTTTAGCAACTGCATGTTCTCCTGCATGAACATTTCTTGCAGTAAGAAAAACTTTGAAACCAAGTTCGGCAAGTTGCTTACAAACTTCTAAACCTATCCCTCTGTTTGCGCCGGTTACAAGTACTGTTTTTGGATTATTCATTTTTATTTCTTCAGAAGCTTAAATGCATGAGCAAAAGAGTTATTCTTGAATGCGTAATGTATCCAGACCATTGTCAGATTTTCCAGCCAGTATGATGCTGAAATATCGCCGAAATCGATAAAACTTTTCCAGCCTAATTTTTTTGCGATTTCAACAACCCGTTTTTTAGACTCTTCATCATTACCGGCATAAAAGAAATCGGGCTCGCCTTCTTCCAGCTTCGGATTAATCATAACGTAAGCGTTTATTGTGTTGAATGCTTTTACAACTTCTGAATCAGGCAGCAATTTCTGAATTTGTTCGCCGCCGGAATTTTCCGGAGTTGCAGCAAATTTGGGTGGTCCACCCTGTGAAAAGTCAAGTGGATTTGTAACATCGATTACTAATTTTCCTTTAAAGTTTTCTTTACCAGCCTGGTTGATTGCATTATGGGTCCCTGACCATGAAGTTGCAATAATCACTATATCTCCAAACTTTGCTGCCTCTTCTGTGCTTCCGACTGATGCATTGTTGCCCGCCTCTTTTAACCAATCAGCTAACTTTGAAGTATCACGGGTACCTAGCTTTACTTCATTGCCTATCCTTAGAAATCCAAGACCAAGCTGTTTCCCAACCATTCCAGAGCCTAAAATTCCTGTTTTCATGTGTTACTCCTTTTTATTATTTATTTGAATTCACAATTAGTCTGATCCCCGGTTTGTTTGTTAGATAATGCCATGCCCATTCGCCCATAACCCGGAACCTGTTCCTGAAACTAATAAGAAAAAATATGTGAACTACGCACCAGGTTAACCAGGCAAAAAGTCCCGATAGCTTAATTCCTTTTATAACTGCAACTGCTTTTGCTTTACCTATCGTTGCAAGAGTTCCTTTGTCGATATAAACAAACTTTTTTCTTTTCTCCGGGGGTACATTTTTACCAATAATTTTTGCTACATATCTTCCTTGTTGCATTGCAACGGGAGCGATAGCCGGAAGCATACTTTCCTTTTTGTCTTTTACAACTGCCGAGTCACCAATTACAAATACATCGGGATCATTATTAATTGTAAGATCAGGATTTACCGTTATTGTTCCGGCTTTAGTAAGTTCAACATTAAGAGTTTCTAAAAGTGGCAAGCCCTTGTTACCTGCAGCCCAAATTATATTTTTTGTCCTGATAAATTTTTCACCGACTAGAACACCTTCATCATTAACATCATTAACACGTGTATTCAACAATACTTTTACACCGAGATCCTCCAGGTTCTTTTTTGCTTTCAGGCTCAGGCTTTCAGGATAACTGGAAAGTATTCTTGATACAGTTTCAACTAAGTAAACCCTTGTCATCCCGGCATTAATATTCCTGAAATCCTTTATGAGATCCCGGTTTACAATTTCTCCGATAGCTCCGGCAAGTTCAACACCCGTCGGTCCGCCACCAACTATAACATAAGTAAGCTCACGTTCACGTTCAGCAGGATCAGTTGTTTTATCGGCAGTTTCAAGAGATAGTAAAATTCTCTCCCTTATTTTCAATGCGTCGTTAAGAGTTTTTAATCCGGGAGCAAATTTTTCCCATTCACTTTTCCCGAAATAATGATGTCTGGAACCAATAGCAACGATAAGGTAATCATATTTAAAAATGTCCTGATGTAAATGAACTTCCTTATTTTTTCTGTCAATTGAAGTTACTTCACCCAAAATTACGTTTACATTTTTATCATTTCTGAAGCTGGATCTTATAGGATTAGCAATATCCCCGGGTGATAAAGCGGCAGTTGCTACCTGGTATAATAAGGGTTGAAAAAGATGATGATTGGTTTTATCTATTATTGTTATTTCATAGTCATACTTTGCTAAAACTTTTGCGGCGCTCATTCCGCCGAATCCACACCCTATTATAATTACTCTTTTCATATCACATGTTTTTGTTTGATTATATATTAAAGATATGTGCTTACGAATGCAATCTATTGTGACTTGGTTAACAAGTACGCTGGGAAGTTGTATTGTTATATGAAACAGATTAAAAAATGAATTGAGTTTTTGTTGAGATTTTATACCGAAAATGTGATAGTTTTGTTATAATTGAAGTATATATTATCAAATAAAAATTTCTAAAAATGAACAAAAAAGTACTCGTTATAGAAGACGATAAATCGATAGCCGAACTGGTAGAGATACATTTAAAGGATTTAAATTGTGAAGTATCTCTTGAGTTTGATGGGGAAACAGGACTGGATAATGCATTGAACAAACAATACGATCTGATCGTGCTTGATTTAATGCTTCCTAAATTAAGTGGTTTGGAAATCTGTAAAGAATTAAGAAAGAAAGATGATTACACTCCGGTTCTTATGTTAACTGCTAAATCCGAAGAGCTTGATAAGGTTCTCGGTCTTGAAGTTGGTGCTGATGACTACCTCACTAAGCCCTTCAGCATAAGAGAATTTATTGCACGCGTTAAAGCAATATTCAGAAGGATCGAAGCAATACACAAAGAAACGATGAATGAAGAAGACATCTCGGTTGGTGATCTTAAAATAGAGATCTCTAAAAGGAAGGTTTTATTAGACAATAAAAGAATAGACCTGACACCGAAAGAATTCGACCTGCTTCATCTGCTTGCAGCACATCCCGGCAGGACTTACACACGCGAACAACTCTTAAGCTTGCTCTGGGGTTATCAATATAACGGCTACGAACATACTGTTAACTCACATATTAACAGGCTAAGAAGTAAAATTGAATCTGATCTTTCGAATCCCAAATATATTTTAACATCCTGGGGCGTTGGTTACCGTTTTAATGAGAGTGAGGAATTGTAATTAAAGAGTGAAAAAGAATCGTAGAAATAAAATAGGATTTTTTAGTAGCCTTCGATGGAAAATTGGTATTACGTTTTTGATTACGCTTATTGTTTTATCCTTCGTATACCTTTACATCGCAGTCTTTACGGCTGAAATGTACTTCCAGGAAGCAAGCCAAAAACTGAATAAAGATATAGCTCCGCATATTGCAGCTGAACGCGATTACTTTACAAACGGCAAAGCAAATGAAGAAGAACTTAAATCTGTATTTCATAATGTGATGATAATAAATCCGAGCATTGAAGTTTATCTGCTTGATACAAAAGGAAATATTCTCACTTATTATGCCCCGAATAAAGTTATAAAGCTTAAGACCGTCCCTCTTGCACCGATCAAAGAATTTATAAAGGATAAAAGAGAAAAATTTATACTTGGTGCAGATCCGAAAAAAATAGATGGCGAAAAAGCATTCTCTGCGGCAGAAGTATACGAAGACTCAACCCCTAGAGGATATATTTACGTTATACTCGGTGGGGAAGAATATGAACAGGCTTCCCAGTTAGTTTTCGGAAGTTATATGCTGAGACTTGGCGTCCGCTCGATGACCATAACTCTTATTGCCGCGGCCCTGATAAGCTTGATAGCTTTAACGTTTATTACAAGAAACATAAGAAAGATTATCGCCGTAATAAGACGATTTAAAGAAGGAGATCTTGAAGCGAGAATAAAAGTAAAAGGAAAGAGTGAGCTAAGCGAATTTGCAGAATCGTTTAATGATATGGCAGACACAATAGTAAAGAATATCGGTGAAATAAAAACCATGGATAACCTTAGAAGGGAATTAGTAGCAAACGTTTCTCACGATCTGAGAACTCCTCTCGCTACAATCCAAGGTTACATAGAAACAATAATGATGAAATCAGATACTCTTTCTGAAGAGGAAAAGAAAAATTATATGCAAATAATCTTCAGCAGTACAGAAAGATTAAGAAATCTTGTTGAAGAATTATTTGAACTATCAAAGCTTGAAGCAAAAGAGAGTAAACCAACTCCCGAACCTTTCCCGATAACAGAACTAATCCAGGATATCCAACAAAAGAATCTTGTTATAGCAAAACAGAAGAATCTTGAACTGGCTCTGGATTTTCCTTATAACCTTCCGCTTGTTTATGCTGATATAAGTATGATGGAAAGAGTTTTACAAAATCTGATCGATAACGCATTTAAATTTACACCGGAAGGTGGTACAGTTACAATTGGTCTTGTTAGACAAAAAGATGATATCCAGGTTAGTATTAGTGATACGGGACAAGGGATTAAGAAAGAAGATATTCCCCATATATTCGACAGGTATCAAAAGGCAGAAAGAATTTATAGGAATGACAATGTGGGGCTTGGATTGGGCTTAGCTATTGTTAAAAAAATACTGGAAGTACATAATATTGAGATTGATGTTCAAAGTTTAATTGGTGAGGGAACTATTTTTTCTTTCAGTGTTCCGGTATTTAAAATTAAATCACCAGTACTACAGGAACCGGTACATTCGTAAAAAATTCTCTCATACCTCTCTATTTCTTGTAACTTCACATAAAGGTTTAAAATAAAAATGCCGCGGTTAATGCGGCATTCTGAAAAAATATTTTTTTAGATTTTTAGTAACGTCCGCCTCTTCCGCCACTGCTACGACCTCTTCCGCCACCCCGGGAACCGCCACCTCTTCTTTCGCGTCTTGGGCGAGCTTCATTTACAACAAGCTTTTTGCCTTTTAGATCATAAGTATTAAGGCTCTCAATTGCTTTCTGGGCTTCAGCTTGCCCGGGCATTTCAACAAAACCGAATCCCCGTGATTCCTGGCTAAACATATCCTTTATTACTTTAGCGCTGCTCACCTGTCCGTATTCTGAAAATAATCCGTTAAGATCTTCATCACTTACTTCCGGGGAAAGGTTGCCCACATAGATATTCATGTTTCTCTCCTTCAAGATTAAAATAAAAATATATTATTAACCGGCGTAACTTTGATTATGATAAAATTACCGGTTTTAATGTCTCCTGATAAAAATTAGTAAAAGGGGTAACAGGGTTGGTTCTCTTACCTGAATTTTTAGAAAGACGCTTTAAATTATGATAAATATTCTGTACTTACAAGTTAGAATTTTTTGTAAAGTTTATCATTTTCTGCTATTTATTATTGCTTGCGAAATACGATTTTCTATTAAAAATTATATGGTTTTTAAGTCGAGCAGTAACTATATAATTTGTTTTGTAAATCAGTTTATACGAAAGTGTGAGCAATCATCCGGATCTTTCCCAAAGTGTTCTTTGTACATTACCCTGTACTTTTCAAATAGTTCATCCGGAACTTTCTTTCCGTTTACTATCATTTCGTCTTTGTTGAATTCAATATTTACATCCTCATTTTCATCTTCTATTAATCCGTCACTTTTCATTTCCGTTTTTACGTCTTTAATAAATTCATTTAGCTTTTCCAGTTCTTCTGACAAACCATTGAGATTGATTTTCAGGTGTTTCATATTTTCCTTCAGTGTTTCCATACCTTCTTCAAGGCCGCTTAGGTCTATGTCGATATTTATATCTTTCCATACAAATTTCTGCTTTTTAAGCTCTGTAGACAATTTCTTCATATCCTTCTTGAATTGTTCTTTATCAAATTCGAATTGAAAATCCTCCATCTTAAGATTTTTTATTTCCTCTTTTAGCATATTCATTTCTTCTTTGAATTCTTCGCTGTTAAAATATGTTTGAAATTTTTCCCTCTTGAGCCTTTTAATTTCTTCGCGGAGTTTTTCTATCTCTTCTCTAAACTCGTTTTTATCAAAATCAAAAGTATCAGCATCAATTGAAAATTCGAACAAGGAAGCCTTTTGAATTCCGGGATTTGTTTGAACAGGAACATGTTTAAAACCGAATTGCACTGCTGCAATCAGAACGAGAATTACTAAACTGAAAAAAATAGTAGCTTTTGTTTTCATGATTATTACTCCTTTAAATGAATGAATTTCCGTTCAGTTTGACGAATGGCGTAATTCAAGGTTCAGGAAATTAAGCGGGGATATTATAAGAAGAAGTTATTGATGATGAGTGGCTTTAAAGAAGTATTCCTGAGGTTATAAACAAGATAAATTTGATCCGGTTTTATTTAAAGAATCCATACTTTTTAATATGTCGGTAAGCCATATAACCAACCGCAGCAGTTTGTGCCATCCCCAGGACATAAAACAGGGGATTAAATTTTTGATTTTTCATATACTTCGTGTAAAGAGGTGCGGAAAAATTTTCTGTTTTGATCAGGTCATCAGAATTGAATCCTTCCGGGTAAGATAATGCCATCTCGGTTCTAAGCCATAAATTGGAATTATTCCCTTCGATCAGCAAATTACTTTGCTGTTTCAAGAAACTAAATTGCCAATCGATTTCGAACACCTGGTCCGGAATAGTTAGCTGCGGATTAATTCCCTGGTATTTGTATACGGAATCTTTTGATGTAACACTTTCCGTGTTCTCCTGTTGAGAGAAAACTTTGAACGTTAATAAAAGTGTACAGAAAACAAATACAGTGATTTTCATGTTATAAAGATCAGGTAAGCCTTTCGGTCATTTTTATATTTATGTTTTTTTGTTTCATCATATTAATGATCTTATCATAATCACCGGGTATAGCTCCGATATACTCTGGCGGACAAATTCCTTTATATTTTAATTTGCCTTTGAGAACTAATCTTGCAACCGATGTGCACGTAAAACCTGTAGCTCTTGTCATCGAGGTTGTTTGTGTTTTGG
>JAJDNK010000111.1 GCA_022340715.1 bacterium BMS3Abin03
CAAAAGTCGTTGAATCAATGGTCTGGTCAGACGGAATATGATTCAATGAAGGTGTTGCCGAAAGCCCGGCATCTATAAATGCTTTAGCAATTCCGGTTTCAAATTTTCTTCTCAGCAATGGTTTATCTTTACTGGTAATACCAAGAATTAAGACTTTATCAATATTGCCTTTTTGATAATTGTCATCCTGCCATTGACCAATTATTTCTGTTTTGGCGCCACTACAAGAATAGATTATCACTAAAAATGATACTGATAAAATTAAGACACAAAATTGAATTACATTTTTCATCACTAATACCTTTTAAGTTATAATTCATATTTAATAGAAAATTCAAACCTGTAATCAGTTTCCGAAGCTGTATATGCAGGTTTATTATCGTATGTAAAATAAAAAGATAAAACCCAGTAAAAATCGAGGAATATTTCCCAGTCCAGGTACGAATCTAAACTGGAGCGAATTCTTCCAAAGTCAGTAAGTCCAGGAAATATTTTTACAGACGTTTGAAAGCTGACTTTGGGGTGATCGTAAATAAATAATTGATAATTTCCAGTGACCAATCCTTCAATATTGTTTTTTGCTTCAGTAGAATCTAAATACCATTCCCTGTTTAGCGACACTCCAACCAAGGTGTTCAGGAGGTTTTTGTTTGTTTGGATTACATTTAATCCACCACCGCCGCCTAATGAAGTCCTCAGCTTTATTCCCAATTCTGTATTTTCCTCTGCACCAATTAATCCTGCCCAAAACCATCTTTTCTCAAGAAGACGATAGTATGTTAGAAAAATATCTTCTTTCCTTGATGTGGGTTCCTTTTTTGTAGTAGTTATAACTGAGTTTGCATTCAATTCTGAGTAGAATGCTTTTGTTCTATATTTACCACTAAACCCGAAACTAAGTTGACCAATTTGACTGGCTTTGGTAAAATTAAAACCTAACTGTACATAGCCGCTTAATATATCCCAAAAAGATTCCTTTATCCGAGTTATCTTCACAATATGTCGCATAAATAATCTTGTTTCATTTGAAAGACTTTTAACTAAAAGCATCCCTTTAATTGTACCCGGTTCAATGTAGCCATAGTAGGTTCTGCCGTCAACTAATTCTATCTCAAAAATATTATCACTTTTTATATTATCAATTTTTATCCATTCAATATTAATCGTCCCCATATCATCAGTCTTAAAATTCAGCAGACCTGTTTGAAGTGATTTTATTTCACCTGTTATTTTGTCGCCATTTATCAGAATAACAACATCTGTCTTCTGCGCTAAAGCATAAAAGTTGGCCAGTAGAAAAAAGCAAAGAATAAAAAATATTTTTGAATGTTTAGTAATATTAAACTGCATACAAAAAAAATAAATCTCTTAATTAATATGACTATCGGAAACTATAGCGAAGAGCTTGAAAATATTCTTTACTAATACTTAAAAGTAAACCTTTCCGAAGAACATTAATCCCTTATGGTTGTATTTTATCTCGCCCTTTTCTTT
Source organism: bacterium BMS3Abin03 (assembly GCA_022340715.1). Classification (GTDB taxonomy): domain Bacteria; phylum Bacteroidota; class Ignavibacteria; order Ignavibacteriales; family Ignavibacteriaceae; genus BMS3ABIN03. The sequence goes on from JAJDNK010000111.1 coordinate 1,495, forward strand.
TGTATCAAATTTTACATCAAGTGAATAAGCATTATAGGATGTTCCCAGAGAAAACTGTTGAAGAAATCTATACTCAAGAGAAAAGGATAAATCCGCTAGTACTCCATTGTATCTTTTGATATTCAATGCGAATGCATCCACGTTGCTTTGGAAAATCAAATCATCATATATGTGCACGCGATTATAAAAACCAAATACAGGAAGAAACAAAAGATCATTGTATTCTTCTTTTCCCACCGATTGATTAAGAAGCAGTACTTCTGCGCCTACATCTAAATACAGAAAACTTATACCGGCCGAAAAACCAGCTTCAATATTTTTATCATTGTGAACTGAATATCTGTACTTACCACCAAATAATGTCGCTTTAAAGAAAGAAGTAAATGAAGAATTTATGTCTATAACCAATTCACCAAATACAATAGAATCTTTTGAAATGTTTTGTCCAGACCTGTTTAAAGCATAATAATAACCTTCAACAGAGTGATTATTATTAAACCTATAAATAACATTACCACGAAATAATTGCTGTGTTTCTGGTAGATGGAAAGCAGTTTCAAGATTAACAACTGTTCCAATACCCCCGGCCTTTCTATTTATCTGGACTGAGGAATTTATGCTTGGTAGAAATAACCCAAAGGCTACCTGAAATTTTTTGTTATAAATCTCCGAATCTGTTTTGGAAGAATCCTGAGGAGTTAAAGCAAATAACAAAAAATTATTTATAAAAATAAATAATAAAATAAGTGTTGTGTTTTTATTAATCATCATTAGAACTCCCTATTATGAGATCAAATCCTGGCAACCTGCATTTGCACTCTGCCAACGATTTTTTATAAATGACGATGTTACAATAACTAATTTCAATCAAAGAAAGAAATTGTTACAGTAACAAATCAATTGTTACTTAATAATTATAATATAACACATTAAACTATCCCTCGAATAAAAAATTAAATATTTAAAATAGGATTAAACAATAAACATAACACAGGAGTCAATATGCTAAAATCAATAATTACATTTGGATTATTACTTGTTGTTACAGCTTGTTCGTCAATCTCAGTTACTTCAGATTACGATCCGACAACGGATTTCAGCGGATATAAAACTTTTGCTGTTCATGAAGGAACAGTAGATGGAAGTGCATTGGAAAACGCGCCATTAATCAAAAGAAGAGTCATTGATGCTGTTGGGAAAGTTATGGCTAGCAAGGGATTCTTACTTACTGATGAAAATAATGCTGATATAATTGTGTATCCATTTGCCGGTACTAATGACAAGATAAAAGTAACAGATTGGGGTTACAGTTATGGACCCTATTGGAGAAGGTATCCTAATGGAAGAAACATTGATGTTACTTCTTATACAGAAGCAACATTGGTACTCGATTTAGTTAATAGCAAATCTGAACAGCTTATCTGGAGGGGTGTGGGTACCGGAGCAATCCGTCAAAGCAACTCCCCAGAGGAAAGAACAGAAGCTATTGATGATGCGGTGAGTAAAATATTAGAAAAATTTCCACCGAAGAAATAGCATTATATCTAAGACGCTATTAAAAAATATAAACTTTATAGAAAGTTTTTAAGAAAATACAATTTGTTTTACATTTTTGAATTTGATTTAGCAGTTCCAATTTGTCAATGAAATCTATTTGGCTGTTTTGGTCTTTGAAAATTCTAAATAAAATATCTTCATTTAAATAAAAGGAACAATTATGAAAAAATTAATCCTTTTCTCAGTGCTACTTTTTGCAGCATCCTGTTTAGCTCAAATTAAATCTTTTGAGTCTGAATATGTTGAGATGCTTAAAAAGGATATTCAAGCAGAATCAAGAAATATAGTTGCAAATAATTTGACTCTGACAGATGAGCAAGCAAAAATTTTCTGGCCTCTTTATGATGAATATGATGCTGCATACGATAAGCTGGTTAATGAAAGAATTGATATTATTAAAGATTATATGATGCACTATTACGGTATGGATGAGGAAACTGGCAAAAATCTGGTTACCAAGTCAATAGATCTTAAGGAGAAAGCTGTTGATCTTCAAAAAGAATACATTAATAAAATGCTTGAGGTATTACCAATATCTGTTGTTGGAAAGTTTTTCCAGATAGATAACAGGATAGCTGCTATTATTGATATAACCAGGATGGCTAATCTACCACTAGTGAGAGAAGAAGAAAAATAAAGTTAAAACCATTTGGGTATTTAAAAAAAATTTTAATCAAAAATACAACTAGTTAAAGGTTTGCATTATACCTGAGAATAATCATGAATTAAACAGAAAAAGAAAGGAAACGATATGAAGCATTTTAAGTTATTCGATTTAATAATTGCAATTACAATTGCACTAACTCAATTAGGTTTTGCTATGCCATGTGAATCAGCAATTCTACATAATTTGATTAACAAATCAGATTCCGTTAAAACAAAATCCAAAGAAACCTTAACCATTCCTGAAGGAACAAGACTGATGGTAAAATTGGATAAACCGATTAGCACTGCTAAAGATGGTAAAGGTTCTGTAGTTACAGCCGTTTTGGATATTGATTTAGTGGTTGAAAGCAAAGTAATTGCACCTAAGGGCTCGAAAGTATATGGAAAAGTTATTGAATCACGTGGAGGTAAAGTTTTGGGAGGACAGAAACTTATAGTACAGTTCACTGATGTAATGATTAATAACCAATTGACTCCAATACTTACTGATCCTATAGGCGTAGAAACAGGTGCGGGCAAGACAGTAAAGAAAGTAGGAGCAGGCGCATTAATTGGATCAGCTTTCGGTGGAAGTAAAGGTGCAGGTAAAGGCGCTTTAATTGCCGGAGGTTTATCTTTATTGAGTGCTAGAGGAAATCATATTCAAATACCAGCCGGTACTATTGCAGAAATTCCTCTACTGGCACCGGTTACCATTAATAATCCGCAGTAAATTTTGAATAAGAAGATTAAATATTCCTTAGTTCTTTTATTCTTGTTTATTAATATATCAGGCTGCGGTTCTGTATCCCAGGAATCCATTTTGATGAAGAATGTCGAAGATGCTAAAATGAATTCTATAGAACTTGGAATAAGAATGAACGAGGTTGGCAGCAGATATTCTTTAGAAATAGAAAATAGCGCAGACAATATTATTGCTGAATCCAAAGATGCAAGAATTAAAAAGAATGCCTTGCTCTGGAAAATGTATGGAATACCAGCATTATTGAAGTGCATATCAATTCAGGATCCACTCGCTTCTGGAGTGGATACTTATGCATTAATTGCTCAAATGTATCAATATTTTGAAACTGGAAATGGAAAAGA
>JAJDNK010000202.1 GCA_022340715.1 bacterium BMS3Abin03
TTAGAATGGGCGTTACTAAACCGGAAAGAATAATAATGATGAGAAGGCCAAAGACAATAGTAAAATATTTCCCGATGCCTTTTATTTTGTCGATTAGTTTTTTAATCATCAATTAGTCAATTGAGATCTGTGTTATTTCCCAGGAATTGTTAGAAAACTTTAGCGATAGGTAAACTTTTGCCTCGGCACGGTTTCCTCTGTGTTCATAATAATATCTTCCTGTTGCAAACGGAGTGGTTGTATCTGTTTTAATTTTATCAAAACTGAACGAAATTACACTGTAATCTTTAAAGAATTTTTCAAGAATATAGTAAGCTTGGTTTGAACTGTAATAACCTGAAACATCATTTAAAAAACTCAGGTAAACCTGCGATCCTAAATGAGGTGAAATAAATGATACATCGTTTTTAGCAAAACCATTTTCCAACTGCTTTATCATATCATATATTTCCAAATCTTTTGCAGTTGAGTCTGATAAGTAATTCACAGTATTCCCCCTGGTGATGCCAACTACAATGCCGGATAAAATTACACAAAACAATAATATTTTCTTCATCGTATCTTAAATTAAAAAATTATTATTCTGAAATCTATAAGCAATAAAAATAGCAATGTTTTAATCTTTGGTGAATTATTGAAATTTAATCAACAATCCTCATTTTTACTTGATAAATTTCATGATTAAAACATTGCTAATTAATTAAACAAATAACTTTCAATTACCGGGTAAAGGTTCGAGTTAATTCATTTCTCTCGCCAGTATTATTTCTTGTTCCTTTCAACATTGGTTCGCCTTCTATTAACTGATAAGCCCAATCAAACACTATCCTTTCATTAGTAATTGCAGTGATTCTTATTTTAGCGAAATGATTATCCCACGTCCAGATTACGTATGTATGGCCTACAATTGCAACTTCATCTTTAGTTGAAGACCAGCCACCAGATGGAGCATATTGTATATCGTAAATACTACTTGTCGGACCCATATCCCTGATGTCTGTATCATCCCAAACATCAAGATAAAAATCACCATTGTAATTTTCGAAAAAGAAATCTGTATTCTGACTATCATAAGGATAAACTCTATAATTCGAAAAGGAATAACCGGAGTTATTAGGGAATTCCAGGTAATCAAATACCGACTGGTTAAATCCTTCCGGACGTGGAGTAGCGTAAACAACATCAAAACTTAATTCACTTTCATTGCCGTTATAGTCATATGCAGTAACTGCATAGTAATAAAGATCACCATTCTGAGCATCCCAATCTATAAAGCTATTGTAGGAAGTAGAACCTATCAAAGTATATTCTCCATCATAACTATAACTGTAATATACATTATATCCGGCAAGATCTGACTCATGATTATTATTCCAATAAATATCAACCCTGTTATCGCCGTTTTCAACTACAATTCCTTTAGGTATAGCGGGCGGATTGTAGTCTACATCATGATAAGGATCATAAACTTCACAGGCTTGTAATATCAGTAGAAAAGCCATTACGATAAATAATATTCTAGTTTTCATTTTAACACCATTATTTTGTGTTCATAATTTGTTCGAATATAGATAGCCAATCTACATACCATTATTTTTCTTCGTTTTTTTATCCTTTTTAAATGAAATAGGGTAGGTATGTATAATAAATTATACATGCGAATAATTTAATTATTCAGATATAATGTGTGAGAATTGATGGGATACAGTAATTATTGAGATAAGAACTTATTAAAGGAATGTAATTACAAAGACAGAATTACAATCATATATTCACAAATGAATCATCGATAAACATTTGATTGTTGTTTATTACTCCGAAAGATTTTCCACTCAAAAGTCTTTTATCAAAAGGAGTATTACGCGATTTACTCTTGAACTTGCTAATATCAACCGTCCAGACAGAATCCAGATCGAGGATTGTAAAGTTAGCTGGTTCTCCAATTGAAAATTGAGGAACTGGAATTTTTAAAATATTACGAGGATTGATTGACAATTTTTCAACTATTTCTTTTAGACTCAGAATTTTTTTATGGTACAACTCCGATAAAGATAATCCTATCATTGTTTCAAGTCCAATAATTCCATTTGGTGCATATTGAAATTCTTCTTCTTTTTCCTCAATCGAATGGGGTGCGTGATCACTTACAATACAATCAATTGTGCCATCTTTCAAACCCTCGATAACGGCATTAACATCTTCTTCTGTACGTAAAGGCGGATTCATTTTGTAGTTGGTATCATAGCTTTTTAAATAATCCTCTGTAAGTGTAAAATGATGCGGCGTAACTTCAGCTGTAATATTTATTCCCTTTTGTTTGGCTTTTCTTACAAGTTGAATTGATTTTTTTGTGCTTATGTGAGCTATATGTATTTTCCCACCAGTATATTCAGCCATTAAAATATCACGACTTACGATTAAATCCTCGGATACTGATGGCAAAGGTGGTAAACCAAGCTGAGTTGAATTAATCCCTTCATTCATGGCACCATCTGAAAGTGTTTCATCTTCACAATGTTCGATAACCGGAAGATCATACATCTTAGAATATTCAAGAACCTTTCTTAACAATGATGAAGTCTTGATTGCAACACCGTCATCGGATAAGGCTACAGCACCCGCTTCAAATAATTCAGCTATCGGTGACAGCACTTCCCCATTTCTTCCTAAAGATGCGGCAGCTATCGGATAAACATTAACAAGATGTTTTGTTGAATGCTTTTTTATAAAATTAATAATTTCTGCCGAATCAATTGCCGGTGATGTATTTGGCATACATGCAATCTCTGTAAAACCACCATTTGCTGCGGCATTGCTTCCGGTTACAATAGTTTCTTCATCTTCTCTGCCGGGTTCTCTTAAGTGAACATGCATATCAATAAATCCCGGCACAACGTATTTACTATCAAGTTCAAATACTTCTGAATTCTCAAATTCTTTTGAATCTATATTTCCGATTTTAGATATAATTCCATCCTTCAGTAGAATTGATACTTTTTTCTGATCGATTTTACTGAGCGGATTAAAAAGATTAATATCTTTAAGTATTACATTCATTGTATTTCCTAATTAAGAGTTCCAAGCAGGTAAAGAACTGCCATCCTGATTGCAACTCCATTTGTAACCTGGTGTAGAATTATTTGATTATTTCCATCAGCAACCTCTGAAGAGATTTCCACACCTCTGTTAATTGGTCCGGGGTGAAGAATAGTTATATCTTTATTATTGTCAAGTCTTTCCTGGGTTATACCAAAATATTTTGCATATTCTCTTAGCGATGGAAAGTACCCGCCCGCTTTTCTTTCAAGTTGAATTCTTAAAACGTTCAGAACATCGTTATCTCGTATAGCTTCATCAATGTCGTACGTTACATTAACTCCCAACTTTTCAATAAATCGCGGTATCATAGTAGATGGACCGCATACCGAAACTTTTGCACCCATTGTTATTAATCCATAGATATTTGACAATGCAACACGACTATGTGCGACATCTCCAACGATACAAACTTTTAGTCCTTCAAGTTTTCCGAATCTTTCTTTCAATGAATACATATCCAGTAAGGCCTGAGTAGGATGTTCATGGATACCATCGCCAGCGTTAATTATATTAGCATTACAAATTTTTGTAAGATAATGAGGTGTTCCTGCCGCTGAGTGCCGTATAATTATCATATCAATTTTCATTGCTTCTATATTTCTTATCGTATCTTTAAGACTTTCACCTTTTTTTACACTGCTTGATGATTGTGAAAAATTTATGGTATCAGACGATAATCTTTTCTCAGCGAGTTCGAAAGATATTCTGGTTCTTGTCGAGTTTTCATAAAACAGATTTACTATTGTTTTACCCTGTAAAGTTGGAACTTTCTTAATCGGTCGCTCAAGCACTTCCCTGAAGGTATTTGCAGTTTCAAGAATTAATTGAATATCATCTTTAGGTACACCTTGCAATCCTAGTAAATGTCTGCTCGATAATGGCATTTCGTTTTAAGTTTACTTTTTGTTTAACTCGACTAAATAAATACTATCTTCACCATCTATTTCTTCCATCTTAACCTTTATCTCCTGGTAGACGGAAGTTGGAATATTTTTTCCCACATAATCTGCTCTGATTGGTAGTTCTCTGTGACCCCGATCTATAAGAATAAATAACTGAATAGAAGCCGGTCTACCAAAATCCATTAAAGCATTCAGTGCTGATCTTACCGTGCGTCCTGTGAAAAGTACATCGTCAATAAGAATAATATCCTTGCCGTTTATATCGAATGTAATATTAGATACAGAAACCTGCGGCTGTTTAAGACTTGTTCTGAAATCATCCCGGTAAAGGGTTACATCCAAAATACCAAGTGGTAATTCTATTTCGTCAATTTGCTTAATTTTCTTTGCAATTCGTGCGGCAAGAAATTCTCCTCTTGTACGCATACCCATTAATACTAAATTTTCAGAACCTTTATTTTTTTCAAGAATTTCATGTGAAATTCTCGTGAGAATTCTATCGAGTCCCAGTTTATCTACTACTTTTATCTGATCAGGCATATATAAAAAATCCTCCTTGGAAATTTTCCGTGGAGGTATTCAATTTCATTTTATTATCTATTTTCATCCTTTTCCACCTCTCTGGATAGAATTAAAGGTTAATTAATACGAAGTAAACATAAAATTTTTTTCTGTTATTGTAAAGTCTGTAGGTAAGTTTTAATAAGGGTTTTAAAAAGAAAAGGGATCTCTTGATTAAGAGATCCCTGAAATACTAAGAATCATCAATATTTATTTAACTATAAATTCAATTCTTCTATTATAAAATCTGCTAACAGGATCCTTTTCTTTAAATAATAGTTCTCTCTTACCCATACCTTTTGTAGTTAGTCTGCTTGCATCAACACCTTTAGCAACCAAATATTTTTTAACTGCATCCGCTCTTTCAAGAGAAAGCTTATCGTTTGCCTTATCTGAACCAATTTGGTCTGTGTGCCCGACTATTTCTACATTAACATCTTTATGAGCTAACAAAATTTCAGCAGCATTGCTAAGTATAGGATATGATTCTGGTCTGAGTGTAGCTTTATTGAAATCGAAATTAATACCAACAAGTGTCCATTTTTCAACTTCGGGTTTCTTGCTATATCTTTTTACTATATCTTCAATCCTGTTGTAATCAACTTCTGTAGGCTCGGTTTGGTACCTTCTAACTATATCTTCTATTTTACCATAATCTACTTCAGCTATGCCTGTATACAACTCGCACATTTTGGAAGGCTCACCTTTGCTGAAGTAATAAACTAATCCAACATCACCATTTGCCCAGGTATCATTTGCCTGTCCTCCAAATAATCCCGTGCTGGGACCATATCTTCCATCAATCTTACTATTCCACATTGAGTGATAAGACGCTTCAAGCTTAATTCTCCAATCTTCACTAATTCTGATTGTCATACCTGCGCCGAGGTTAAATTGCGCAACAATATTACTTTCCTGATCAAGAGAAGCTACATAAGCGTTTTCAGGTTTATGAAAATTAATTCCGCTTCCAAATACCATATAAGGTGACCACGGCTCACAAGGGACAAAATAATACAATAAATCCATACTCGCTGTTATCATATTATTTTTAACAACCTCACCTATTTTAGGTGCTATCTGATATGTGGCTTCAACATGATTATAAGCCCCTTTAAGTCTGATTCCTATGTGCTCTGAAAAATTTCTCTGGATTGAAATATGTCCACCATAAAAATTTGAACCCTGTACTACAGCATCATTAATTGATATATATCGTGGATATGTAAAACCAAAGCCCAGAGCCCAGGCATCTTCAGCGACATACCTAGATTGAGCGAGTGAATTACCGATCAATAACAATGACGATAAAATCATAATATATTTAGTAATCTTCTTCATATGCCTTCCCTCACTGTAAATATTATTAAATAATAAATTAGCCCTAAATGTTTTTATGTAAGGATTAAACATTAACCTATTAATGAAAAATATTATTAATACCGGTCAAAAACAATAATTTATAGTATGTAATATTTACTCATATATCATAAACCTTATCATAAAAATTTGATTCAATTTTAAACATATCGTATAGATCCATTTGTTTTTATTAAATAAAAATCCAAATTTGCTGCATAAGAATTTCAAAATCATATAACCTCTTTTCGGGGTGTAGCGCAGCCCGGTTAGCGCGCTTCGTTCGGGACGAAGAGGTCGGGAGTTCGAATCTCCCCACCCCGACATAAAAATTGGGAAAACGCTCAATTTTTGAAGCTTACCTTTTTAGCTCTCTTACACTGTACAGTCGATTGTTCACAAATTAGTTACCACTTTACTGTACACTGAGGTAAGGAGGAAATTATGTTCCTTTTCAAAAGAGGCAATTACTATTACCTGCAATTCTTTAGTGAAATAGAAAACCGAACCAAGAGAATTTCGACAGGATATAAGAATAAAAATGATGCATTTAAATTCCTGAGTGAGTTTAAAGATACCTTAAAGCATAAACCAAAAGATAAATTTATAACACTCAAAGCTTTTGAAGCTGAATATCTAAAGCATATCAAATTAAATTTCTCTAGAAGTTACTATACTACGGTTGAAGTTTCCTTCCGATTACTGAATAATAATATTGGGAATATTCCTATTAACAGAATTTCGACTTATCAATTGGAAAAATTCTTCAACGAGACTTTCAATCGAACAAAAGAGGGTGCTAGGACGTATCTAATAGCCCTCAAAAGTGCATTCAATAAAGCTATTAAATGGGGTTATTTATCGGATAATGTTTTTAACCAGATTAAAATTCCATCAATTCCTAGAAACAATCCTTTGTTCATTAATGAAGTTGAACTTAACCAGATCCTAAAGAATGTTAATAATCCTAATCTTGTGGACCTTTACACTTTTGCTTTTCATACTGGGATGAGATTGGGAGAAATCATCAATCTGACCTGGAATCAGGTTACGTTATCAGAAAAATTAATCAGGGTAGCTAATACAAAAGAATTTATGATAAAAGGAAAGAAGGAGAGGGTAATTCCAATAAATGAAAAACTCTTTAAGCTACTTTCTAATAAACTAACAAAGTATTATACCCTCCAAGAGCCAGAATACGTTTTCAATAAGAATGGATTTAGATTTAATGCCAACTATATTTCAAAAAGTTTTAAGAAAACAGTGCGAGCAATAAAAGGAATTAATCAGGGATTACATTTTCATAGTTTAAGACATAGTTTTGCCTCGAACCTCGCTAAGAATGGTGTTTCACTATTTATTATAAAAGAATTGCTTGGGCATCGGGATATTTCAACTACTCAGATATATTCTCACTTAACAGTTGATGCATTGAGGAATGCTGTAAAGGTTTTGGAAGGTTAATCTATGACTCTATAATTATTTTTAAGGCTGATACGTGTACCATAGAGACAGTTTTCTATCGCAAGATGTCAGAGATAACTCTAAAATGGGTTCCAAATAACTGGGGTATCGGTGTATTGTCTGTATTTTCCTTTTATTCGTAAAAAACCCCGACTCAGCTAAGGATTTCTGGAAGAACTCTTTGAAATTGATGTATGACATACAATTGGTATACCTGAACAATACGGTTTAAAAACTCTGCGCTGAGTAGGGTATTTTTGAGAATAATGATAAGTTAGTATCAATATGTTTACAAAGGCTATTGTCAAACGGCCCTGCAAAAACCTAGTGAATGGTTTAACAACTGCTAATCTCGGTAAACCTGATTATGACCTAGCTCTGAAACAACATCAAGGGTACATTGAAGCTCTAATTGAATGTGGGCTTGAAGTTACTATACTGGAAGCTGATGAGGACTATCCAGACTCGGTATTTGTGGAAGATACTGCCATACTTACACCTCGTTGTGCAATTATAACTAATCCTGGAGCTCCTTCTCGCAGAGGCGAAATAATAGAAATAAGTAAGGTCCTAAAGAATATCTATCAAAATGTTGAGACTATTACAGAACCAGGAACACTTGAGGCTGGCGATGTTATGATGGTTGGGAACCACTTTTATATAGGCATATCTAAAAGAACTAATCAAGCTGGAGCAAATCAACTAATAAATATTCTGGAGAAGTATGATCTCACAGGTTCAACTATAACATTAGAAAATGTTCTGCATCTTAAATCGGGAGTATCATACCTTGATAACAATAATTTATTGTCTATTAAAAATTTCATTAATGAACCCGAATTTCAAAAGTACAATATAATATTGGTTGATGAAGATGAAAGCTATGCAGCAAATAGTTTATGGATAAATGATAATGTCTTAGTACCAGAAGGATTTCCAAAGACAAAAGAAAATATTAATAATGCAGGATATACTGCCATTGAAATCGATGTTACTGAATTCAGGAAATTGGATGGGGGTTTAAGCTGTCTTTCATTAAGAGTATATAATCAACTTTAACGAGAAACATGTACTACTTGATTTAATTTCAACCAACAATTAATCAAATAAAGTTGGATTACTTTCAGATTTAAAAACTCTTCTCTTATTTCTATATTTATACATTTTTCTCGCCAGGAATTCTATAGTATCCTCCTTAGATCGAGGTATTTTTACAAGATATTTATCACTGTCAATTCTTTTTGCCAACTCAATTTCAACAAATCTATCAAAGGCATCTCGTATCCAGTCTAATTTGGGAATATTATTCTCTTGGTAGTTTGTTTCACTTGAATTGAAAAGTTCTTGTAACCGTTCTCTAATACCAGTAAGCGAGACCTCTAAATGCTCTTTGGATAATAATTCTACTTTCGAGTCATCAAACAAAGTTGGTAAAAGGTGGTCATAAATAACCTGCATTGTATATATTGATCGGAATATTTTTTTCTAAGATGTGAACTAAGTTCAAAAACACTTACTAAACTAAAAATATTTTTCAATATAGGTAGCGGTAATTTAATAGTTAGACTCAAAGACACAAGCTTCGAATTCTTGAAAGAGGATTGGGATATTGTTTCAGATTATATCTTTCTTGATTTCCATTTTAATCGAGATTCCTTATTAATTTTTAAACGGAATATTTATTATGACAAAGTAGACAGTCCCAAAAAATCAGAATTGGTTAGTTTGCTTACACGCCACCACAAATTTGCAATCGAAATAATTTCACATTGGTATCCTCTAAGTGAATGGATGCTGGCTAAGTATCATGATTATTTAGATTGGACTTACAAGAGTACTCTTGCCAAAGACTTTTAACAGTACTCGTCGATCTGTAGATGGGTGTATTATCCATTTTATTTTCTCCTTTATTAGCAATTCCAATTCACTTTATGATTGTATAAAGACATTGCCGCTAACCCGCCGCCCGGAACAACAGCGACAAACTAAAACACAAATGCCAATGTAAAGGCCATCAAACTGTTCCCGGTGACTGTTTGAACCATTAAAAATAAAAGGGGAATCACATAAGACCCCCAGATTATAAGTCTAAATTTCATACTTCCTTCTGTAAATTAGAGTTCTAATCGGATCTACCCGTCCTGACTGTTCTGTTGCAGTTGCTTTCTAGTTCTCCACCAGCAGTAAATGAAAAGTAAAGCTGGTATCAGAAGGATAATTTCAGAACCAGGGTCTTTTGCAGCACGTACCCAAATAACATTCACAATTGTCATAAGGACAATGCTAATTGCAGATAATATACCACCGAATCCTTCCCACCGCCAGGCAATGAGAAAACCGATCAGCCCAATGATAAACAGAATTGTTACTAACCCATGACCAAAATCGGGATTGGGCAGTTTACTGTTACCTTGTATTACATACGCAATAAAGAAGGATAGGGAAACAACTACAATGAGTGTTCCCAGAATTCTTGCAAGCCATCGTGCAAAGGTTACCATTTTTGCTGGCGAAGATGCTGTTTCCATGATTTGTTCCTCCTGGATTGACATAAGTAATATCTGTATAACTAATACTTATCAGGAATTGGATATCATGCCCCAATCCTAACAAACATCAGTTTAATTCTTAAGTTTTATTATTTGTCTATTTAAACTAAAAAATAATTCTCCCAAATTTCTTTAACTCTTAATTATCATTCAATAATAATTTGAAATAATATTCGCCAATAATCAACTAATAAAAATTAAAAAAAATTTTCAATCCCACTTCCCCAGATAAGAATGGGACTCCTACCTGCTTTATGCGTTGTGATTTGAGATTTTGGGAGGGGGTATGCAGAGGACCCGTTGGGACCCAGAGAGATTGAGTTTGGAATTTAGTTTATCCTCATCAATGAAAGCCTGCCTGACGGTAGGTAGGTTGGTGGGGGTTTTTGTTTTTTTTGCTTGCCAGATGGCTTATGCACATTTTTATACCACTTTATTTTCAATAGCACACTACTTAACTCTGAAGTTCTTTAAGCAGATTTCCAAAGTCTTCAATTACTTTATTGTCTATTATGAAACTTGTTTTCCCAATACAGGCAGAATTCTCGAATAAATAAACTTGATCTCTTTGACCTTGAAAAACAATCTTATATCTTCGATTATTCGGCTGTTCAAGAGCATTTATATTTGAATCAACAATCTCCTTAAATTCTACATCTTTCAAAAATGAGATTATTTTATCAATATCTTGTCTGGTATTAAAGGTCTGAATTTCTTGTTCAGTATTAGGTGACGAGAATTCAATTCGAATTGATGTGATTTTTTCAATGTCCCATCCATATATTCTATTTTGGGAATATCCATTCATACTCAAACAGAAAATAATGAGAAATACGAATACTAATGTTTTCATTTTTATTCCATTCTTTGTTAATAGAGAATGTTTTCATAATTCAATTATACGTTTTCTTTTTTACTCCTTTAATTCAATTAAAGTTCCATATACTGCGTCAAATCTGAACTGAAAATCTTGTTGGTGGGCTTGGTGTTCTTCCTACGTTTCAGCAAACCTATTAATGAGTTTGAAGTAAATCTGGTTGTCAATCTGGGGGTATGCAGAGGACTCAATTGGATCCGGTGAGAATGAATTAGACTTTTACCGTTTGATTTAATATCAGTAAGCCGTTAGCTCTCTTTAGGTTAAGAATTCATTGGACTGGTTGAGTTGCTGGTCGAGCACTACAAGTTTAATCTGAATCCATTATATAAATTGGTATCTCAATAAAACTTGGATGGTCCTTATCATGATACAGCTTGATGATTGCCGTTTCGGCCACCTCTGCCGTCTCTTCTTCGACTTTGCCACCACTATTAAAATTCTTCTGCCAGAAAGGATTGTTTAATGCTCTTAAGATGAATCGAATCCTACTTCCCTTTTGTAGTTTTCTTACGAAGAAAAAGGACGGTGTAAAATTGTACTTATAAATTTTACCTGGAGTTATAAGCTCTTCTTCAGTTAGAGAGTTGTGGTACCTTGCCCGTAATAGTTCAGTCGTTAAAAATATTTCTGTGCCATCCGGTTCTAATTCATATACTAAATATTCGAAATCCGTATCTTTTACGTTTGTTTCGATAAAAGCAGTGAAATTAATCTGACCTGCGATAACTAAATCTTCAGGAAGAGGAGCACTATGATAAATCAATTGATTTTTTTTATATGCTTCTGAATTTCTATATAAACACATATCAACCCAAGTTCCTTCTTTGAGATATGAAGAAAAATACGTTGAATCCAATGGATCGTAGGTGATGATATCAGGTTTTTGT
>JAJDNK010000017.1 GCA_022340715.1 bacterium BMS3Abin03
CCGGTGCAATGGCTTTAAGCTGGTCAATGGATAAAATCGGACCGATCTGCAGATCTGCTGAAGATCTTGCGATTGTTTTTAATGTAATAGAAGGCCCTGATGGAATCGATCAAACTCTCTACGATTTGCCATTTAATTACAATCCGGAGATTGACATTAAAAAATTAAAAGTTGGATATCTTAAAAATGATTTTGATAAGGATTATGATTTTCATAAAAATGATTCTCTTGCTCTCGCTAAATTGAAAGAGCTAGGCGTTGAACTAATCCCGGTTGAACTGCCGGACATACCTGTTAACGATATCGCATTTATACTTTCAGCTGAAGCCGGTGCAGCTTTCGATGAATTGACAAGGAGTAATAGGGACAGCCTGCTAGTTCGTCAAATTAAAGATGCCTGGCCAAATGTGTTTCGCGCCTCACATTTTATACCTGCCGTTGAATACATAAATGCAAACAGGATTCGATATCTTCTCATTCAAAAAATGCAAGAGTTGATGAAATCTATGGATCTTTACATTGCTCCATCCTGGGAAGGAAACAATCTATTAATGAATAATCTAACCGGCCATCCCTGTGTTGTTCTTCCAACAGGTTTTTCAGATGATGGCATTCCTACTAGTATTACGTTCGTTGGGAGACTATTTGATGAAGGTCGGCTTATTGCTTTTGCAAAACTTTATCAGGATGTAACACATTTTAATAAAAAACACCCTCCTCATTTCAAATAAAAATTGTTGCAACTGGTGTTTTCATAATCATGTCATAAATTAATAATTATTGTCGAACGATTTAAATTAACATTTGATGATTAGTTCAGAATTATAAAATGTATTTTGGCATTAATCTTATTGTTCAACTACGCTCTCTTATTACTGTAGGCAATATGGTGATTTTAGTATTACATCATTGATACGCTATTGTGGAAATGATTTTTCTATACGGGGGTAGCGTGGGATTTATTGTTTTAATTCAAAATGTTCCACTTAATAAGATCGCCGATTTACTTCAATGTAAATTATATCTATCGTTATAATATAATCTTCTTCCGTTTTCCTCTAAAGCTCTCCCTAAGCAGGTTATATAATAACTTTGAAAAATGTTCCTGAATAATTTTTTTTGAAAATGAAATATCAAAGTGTCTTGGTACGATTACTCCGATTTACAACAAAATTTTTAAGTACATGTATGGAGAAAAATGAACCTTGATATTGAAGAATATATCAAAAATCTTTTTTTCCAATCATATATAGAAGTATTTAATACTTTAAGAAGAAGTTCATTTTCATACAGAACTACTTATTAGATATGTTCCGTAAATATTTATTAAATAAATGATCTGGTCAAATAAAACAAGTATTTAAAAAGTAAAAAATATTTTACACCGCCGGATTAATCAAAAATCACCTACCAACTTTTTATAAAGCGAATAATTAAAACTCAACAATAACTTTATATTTAGAAACTATTGACAATTATCAAAAATAAACGCATATTCAATTACAATTCAAAGGCACAAGGCATTCTATTATAGGAGAACTAAAGAGGAAATTACCTACAAAAAATTAATCCAACAACTACATTTTTGAGGAAATAATCCCGCGGTGCTTTTGATATATCAACTAACACAAATAAATAAAAGGAGATGCTATGCGTTTTTGTTTCCCTTTTTGCAAGTTCCATTCCGTGGTCTTGCTCCTGTTTTTGCTGATACCATTTCAGCAAAATTCTTTTCCCCAAGGATTGTTAAATCCGACTACTCATCCAAAATTTGTAAATCCCTTGCCTATACCTGCGCAACTTAATGCTACAAATGGTGGCAAATTTAATATGCACATGGCGCAAACTCAACAATGGCTTGGATTGGTAGATGGAACCGGAACACCCTTAATGACAACTGTGTGGGGATATGGGCTTAAAAAAAATGCTGTTACTTATCCGGGACCGACTTTTGTAGCAAGTAAAAATGTACCTGTATATGTAACCTGGTTTAATGATTTACCGGGACATTTTCTACCAGTGGACCCTAGTCTGCATATGGCTCATCCAGAAAATTTAATGTCGCCGGAAGAAGTGGCTGCCTGGTATGCTGCTGGAAATGTGCCAACTGTAGCACATTTACATGGTGGTCACACAGAGTCTGCCAGCGATGGTTTACCCGAAGCATGGTTTACGCAGCATTCAAAGGATGTGGGAAGGTATTTCGTGAAAACAAATTACGTATACGATAATAGCCAGGAAGCTGCAACGTTGTGGTATCACGACCATGCTCTTGGTATTACAAGATTAAATGTATATGCCGGTTTAGCTGGCTTTTATTTATTAGATGACAATAACGAAAGTATGCTTAGAACAACGGGAGTATTACCGGCACAAAAACATACGATTGAAATTGTTATTCAGGATAAAAGTTTTTATAACAACGGGCAATTATTCTGGCCGGCAAATCCTAATGAGCCATCAGTATTTTTTGATCATGGTGGGATTGAACCGGACGAATGGAATGCCTGGCAAGATTTTATTGTAGGTGAAAGTGTAGATACAAATCAAACATTTAACCTAGTATTTCCTAATGGTGGTCCTACAGCTTTAGCTGAGTTCTTTGGTGATTTTATTGTTGTAAATGGAATGTTGTGGCCATACTTGGATGTCGAACCGAGACCTTATCGGTTCCGTTTGCTTAATGGATCTGACTCTAGATTTTATATTTTAAAATTAGATGATGGTTCTGATTTTCTTCAAATAGGTACTGACGACGGATTGCTCCCTTCTCCTGTAAGTATAAACGAATTAATCATTGCTCCAGGTGAGAGAGCTGATATTGTGGTTGATTTTAGTAAAGAAGTGTGGGCAGGTAAAAGCATAAAATTGCTTAATATTGGTCCGGATGAACCATATGGCGGCGGAACGCCCGGTGTAGACTTTGACTCAGCCGATCCCCTGACTACCGGTCAAATAATGCAATTCAATGTAGTAAAGCCATTAAAGGTAACCCGTGGTTTGCCAGTAGCAACCGTAAATGAGAGCTCAGAATTAAGGACCACTATAGTTCCTTTAGTATCGACCACAACAACACCTCGCAGACTAGGATTATTTGAGGGTAACGACGAGTATGGCCGTTTGCAACCAATGCTAGGGGCTTTTATACCTTCCTCAAACTCTATAGAATCCTTAACTTGGGATGATGCTATCACAGAAAATCCAGCATTGAATGCTGTTGAGGAATGGGAAGTTTATAATTTTACCGGAGACGCACATCCTGTACATCTTCATCTTGTCGCGTTTCAAATTATAAATCGTCAGCCTATCAGTTTTGACATATCAGAAAAAGATCAGGTTCAGCACAATGATTCTATAGGAGTTGGGGGAATAGTAGCTTTGTCAGATATTACAACTACAGGACCTGCTGAAGATCCGGCCCTAAATGAGATGGGATGGAAGGATACATTCATAGTGCCCCCAGGATACGTTGGTAGAGTGATTGCTAAGTTTGACAAGCCCGGGAGATATGTATGGCACTGTCATATTCTTTCACATGAAGATCATGAAATGATGAGACCTTATCATGTAGGAGCAATGCCGAAACTGGCACCTGAAAATGAGATAGCATCAGTCAAAGACTTTCGATTATCACAGAACTATCCTAATCCATTCAATCCAAGTACGGTTATTAACTTTTCAATACCAGCAGAGAATACCCTGGTCAGTTTGAAGATATATAACTCGATTGGGCAGGAAGTTGGCACATTGATTAACCAGATAGTACCTGCCGGAAATCATGAAGTTCGGTTTGATGCTACCGGATTATCGAGTGGTGTTTATTTCTACACATTGACAGCGGGTAATTTTGTTGATAGTAAAAAAATGATTGTGTTGAAATAAGTAATTCCTTGATTTTTATAGAATTGGGCGTCCTGCATGGGCGCCTTTTTTATATTAATGATCAAATGATTTTTACCTGGATAACTGTATATCAAACTAAAATAATAATTAATGTGTTTGACGGATTGTATATTTGAAATTCTAATTCAACTTTCTTAAAACCAGAATTTAATTACTGGATTAAAAAGAATTAATTTGTTTATGAGAGGCTCATTAGTTAGATTTATAGCTCCGGTTTATACCGGCTTCATTTT
>JAJDNK010000239.1 GCA_022340715.1 bacterium BMS3Abin03
ATGGAACAAAACAGGCTCAACCTGCAGGAACAAATACTACAGGTACAATATGATCTCATCGATAAGAAAAGAGAATATGAAGTAAACAAAGAACTCTTCAATAAGAATCTCATCTCTGAAAACGAATTTAAAAGAAGTAAAGAACAATATGACTTCTTAGTAAACAAAAAAGCATTAACGCTTGAATCATTTAAACAGGATTCGGCTTTCAGAGTTCAGCAAATCGAGCAGCTTGAAAAATCCATAAACCAGATGCAGAACAATCTTAATCTTACGAAGAACCAGTTGCAGAACCTGACCGTAACTGCCCCTATAAAAGGACAGCTTACATCTTTAAAAGCAGAGATCGGCGAGTCGATTTCTCCCGGTGAAAACTTAGGACAAATCGATGTTATCGATTCGTTTAAAGTAAGAGCAGAAATAGATGAGCATTACATCGCACGGGTTGCAACCGGACAAACCGGAGAATTTACATTATCAGGCAAGGATTATCACCTGGTTATTTCAAACGTTTACCCTGAAGTGACAAATGGGAGATTCACTGTCGATATGCTGTTTGTGGATGGGCAGCCGCAAGGGATTAGACGTGGACAAACACTGCACATTCGCTTAGAACTTGGCGAGCTTACAAATGCGATAACAGTAGCAAGAGGCGGATTTTATCAAACAACCGGCGGTCAGTGGATATTCGTGCTTAACCAAAACGAGACTGAGGCAGTCAAAAGAAATATAAAGCTTGGCAGACAGAACTCACAGGTATTCGAGGTTTTGGAAGGATTGAAGAAAGGAGAGAAGGTCATCACCTCCTCGTACGATAATTTTGGTGATGTTGATAAGATAATCATCAATGAGTAACAACATGAACAAACATTACGTCTGTGTTATTGCAGGTAACGATAAATCGATCCGTGTCGATGTAATGCCAGAATCTTCTGAAATAAAGATTAATGTTGATCCGGTTGAAAATAATTCAGACAAGAAGCTTGTTTTTTATGAAGAGTATCTGGATAAAACCAGTGCGGACGAACGTAAACACGAAATCGATTCGTGGATGAAATTGAGAATTAAGAAAGTAGTGGATATTTATAATCCCAAATGGGAGGACTGGAGCAACCGGATTTCCCTTAATCATTCAACAATTCAATAATGAATCAGAAAAACAACGGAGTGAATATGATAAAAACAACAAATCTTCGTAAGATATATCTTACCGAGGAAGTGGAAACCACAGCATTAAACAATGTGAACATCGAAATTAATGAGGGTGAATTTGTTTCGATAATGGGACCTTCAGGCTGTGGTAAATCGACATTGTTAAACATACTCGGTTTGCTTGATAATCCTACAGATGGCGAATATTTCTTCCTGGGGCACGAAGTCTCAAATCATTCGGAAAGACAACGTGCCCAGCTAAGAAAGAAAAACATTGGTTTTGTATTCCAGAGCTTTAATCTTATTGATGAACTAACTGTTTATGAAAACGTGGAATTACCCCTGCTTTATCTAGGTTATTCATCATCAGAAAGAAAAGAGAAAATTAATGCTGTGTTAGAGCGAATGGAAATTATGCACAGGCAGAGCCACTTTCCACAACAACTATCCGGTGGTCAGCAGCAAAGAGTTGCGGTTGCAAGAGCTATAGTTGCAAGTCCTAAAATTATTCTGGCTGATGAGCCAACAGGAAACCTTGATTCTGCTCACGGCGATGAAGTAATGAATTTGCTTACTCAATTGAACGAGGGCGGAACTACAATATTAATGGTTACTCACTCACCAACGTATGCAGATTATGGACATCGTGTCATTCACCTTTTCGACGGTCACGTTGTTACTGAAAATTATAAAGAAAAGTTTCACGTTTAGGCAGGGAATCACAATGATCAAACTAAAAAACATAGAGAAATACTACACAAACAAATTTCTCAAAACTTATGTTCTGAGAAATATCAATCTCGAAGTTGAAGAGGGAAGTTTTATTTCCGTTATGGGTCCTTCCGGTTCAGGAAAATCTACTCTTCTTAATATTATAGGCATGCTCGACACTCCTTCGGATGGGGAATACTTTTTTTTCGACGAACCTGTACACAAGCTGAGCGAAAGAAAGCTTTCTGATCTTCACAAGAATTACATCGGTTTTGTTTTTCAGCAATACCATTTAATAGATGAGTTAACCGTTTATGAAAATCTTGAAACTCCTTTACTTTATCAGAAAGTAAAAGGATCGGAAAGAAAAGGAAAAGTTGCTGAAGTTCTTGACAGGTTTAATATGGTTGCAAAAAAAGATTTGTTTCCCAATCAGCTATCCGGCGGACAGCAGCAGCTTTGTGCCATTGCCCGGGCAATAATCGCTGAACCAAAACTTATACTCGCAGATGAACCGACCGGAAATCTTCATTCGGATCAGGGTAAGGAAATAATGGAACTTCTTAAAAAACTGAATGAGCAGGGAACTACAATTATCCAGGTAACGCATTCAAAGGAAAACGCTGCTTACGGACAAAAAATTATACGGCTTTTTGATGGGTGGATTGAATCTGAAAAGCAGGAAGAAGAAAAATCTTTAAAGAATTAATGTGAGGTAAATATGCCAAGCGTTTCAATACAACTGCCAAATATTGACGCCGATCATGTTGTTGAAATACAGGTAAAGATCAACGGAGAATCCAAAAGATACAATTACAGGATTGAAGTCTTTCAATGGGATGAGTGTAAAAAAGAACAATCGCATGCTGAATGTCTAAGGGATATCCTCAGCCATTATGATAAGAACTGGCAAATGATTCAAATCTGTTCTGCTGATGATAAAAATGTTCCTATCATGTTTAGGCAGGTTAACTAAATGATTTCAGAAAAGATAAATGCTTAAAAACTATTTCAAAATTAGGTTCGGGAAGGGACAAGAAAAGGAGTAAGCAAATGAAATTAAAAGAGATTCTTCAGAAGATCGTGGAAGATAAATCACCCATCTTATTATGTGATAGTAACAGGGAATGGGAAGCGAGCAGCCTTTTATCGAATCTTTCAGAACCGATCCTCAGGACAAACGCCTATTTCCAATCCGGTTTGTACATTGCCGAGATTGATCCGAAAGGTTACTTGGGGCGGGTACTTTTTAAAGTAAAAACAAAAAGCTAAGGTTAGAGATAAATCAGGGAGAAGAGATGTTTAAAAATAATTTCAAAATTGCCTGGCGAAATCTGGTTAAACAAAAAATGTATTCCTCGGTTAAGATCGGAGGACTTGCTCTTGGTATCGCCGCCTGTTTGTTGATTGCATTGTTGATTAATAATGAACTTAGCTATGACCGGCATTTTCCCGATGGGAACCGGATATATAGAGTTGTTATAGTATATAAAGACATTGCTAACGATGTCTACCTGCAGGCACCGTTTGCCAATGCTTTGAAAGAAAATTTTCCCGAAGTAGAGCAGGTTGGCCGCATAAAACCACAAGAACTTTTTGGAGCTGGCAGCAACGAAGTCAAGCGGACCGAAAAAAATATAAACACCTACGAAGAAGGATTTGCGTACGCCGATCAAAGTCTTCTGGAACTTCTAAACATACCAATGGTTTATGGCAACCGCGCTCATGCCCTTGATGAGCCAAATACCATTGTTATATCTAAACGTAAAGCCGATAAATATTTCCCCAACGAAGACCCTGTTGGCAAAACACTCATCCTTAATAATGATTTATCAAATCCTTACCGCATAGGAGGCGTAATCAACCTTCCTGAAAAGACACACTTTCAATACGATTTTTTGTTTTCACTTAAAGGAATGGAATTTTTCCCTGGAGAACAAGATGCGTGGTTTGCAAATAATTATCACGTCTATGTTAAGCTGCGTCCGGGAACAGATGTTACCATGTTTGAAACAAAACTTTCGGACATTACAGAAAAATATATAATTCCGAGTAAACTTCAGTTGGGACATAAGAGTGCTGAAAAACTCCGGGAAAGCATAAGCTTTAAATTGCAGCCGTTAAGTGATATCTACCTTAATCCTGAAGAAATTCATGATAATTTAGACCATGGAGACATCCAGTTTGTCTGGCTGTTTGGAATTATTGCATTATTCATCCTGATCATCGCAAGCATCAACTTCATCAACCTATCCACGGCTAAATCTGCGAACCGGGCCAAAGAGGTCGGATTGCGCAAAACAGTTGGCTCAAATAGAGTTAATCTTATTGGTCAGTTCCTTACTGAATCGGTACTTTATGCCATTTCTTCTTTAGTTCTTGCAATATTTTTGGTCGAAGTGCTTTTACCTTATTTCAATATGCTGTCTGCTAAATCATTGGTAGTCCCTTGGGCAGCATGGTGGTGGCTTATACCATTGTTGGTCATTTCTTCTGTTGTCATAGGAGTATTGGCAGGGCTTTATCCTTCGTTTTATCTGTCATCCTTTCAGCCCATTAATGTATTAAAAGGAAGTTTTAATAGGGGGAGTATAAGGTCCACTATGCGCAGTGCGTTGGTAATTTTTCAATTTACCATCTCAATCATTTTAATGATCGGCACACTAATTATCTATAATCAGTTTGGTTACATCTTAAATAAAAAGTTGGGATTTGATAAAGAACAGGTGGTGCTTTTACAAGTGACCAATACCCTGGGTGAGCAAGTTACTTCATTTAAAAATGAACTTCTGAAATTAACGGATGTGAAAAGTGTATCCATAGGCGACTATTTGCCAATTGCAGGGACTAAGCGTAATACAAATCCTTTCTGGAAGGAAGGGAAATCAAAAATTGAAACACCAGTTTCTGGACAGCTTTGGGGTGTTGACCATGATTACATTAATACAATGGGGATGAACATCATCGAAGGTCGAAATTTCTCTTTGGATATGCCAACCGATTCAAAAGCTGCGGTTGTCAATCAGGCATTGGCAAAGGAATTAGGTCTTGCGAATCCCATCGGGAAAAGGATTACGAATGGACGTTTCACTTTTTTAGTTATAGGAATCGTTGAAGATTTCAACTATGAATCGATGAGACAAGAGATCGGTGGATTGTGTATGGTTTTGTATAACAGTCCGAAAATCGTATCGGTAAAAGTAAATACTTCTGATATGTCCCGGACTATCCATTCCATAACCGGTGTTTGGGATAGCTTTTCTCCTAACCAACCCATCCGTTATACCTTCCTGGATGAGTGTTTTGCAAGAATGTATGAAGATGTGCAACGAATGGGAAAAATTTTCAGCACCTTTGCACTGCTGGCTATTATTATAGCCTGTTTGGGACTGTTCGCCCTTTCTTCTTTCATAATTTTGCAGCGTACCAAAGAAATTGGCATCCGTAAAGTATTAGGTGCTTCGATTTCTAACGTCGTATTCATTCTTTCAAAGGATTTTTTAATTCTGGTTGTTGTATCAATGGTTATTGCCTGTCCCGTCGCATATTATTTTATGAATATGTGGCTGCAAGACTTTGCGTATAGAATTGATGTTAGCTGGTGGACGTTTGTACTGTCAGGGGGAATTGCTTTACTGATTGCGTTGCTGACAGTAGGCTTTCAGGCAATAAAAGCTGCAATTGCAAATCCGGCAAAATCACTTAGGTATGAATAAAAGGAATAACTATGTTTAAAAACTATTTCAAAATTGCTTTAAGAAATTTTATAAAACAAAAAGGTTATTCATTAATAAATTTACTTGGTTTATCAATTGGATTAGCCGCTTGTATCCTCATTACACTGTATATTTTACAAGAAATTAGTTTTGATAATTTACATTCCAAGGCTGACAGAATTTACTGATTTACTTCCCATTATAAATCTCCAACAGAAACAGATAACTCCGCTCAGACTCCCTGGCCGGTAGGAACTCATATTGGACTGGAATTCCCTGAAATAGAAAAAACCGTAAAAATTTATGTTAGTCATAGCGATCTTTTCAAATACAACGATAAAAGGTTTTTAGAAGAAAATTTAATTTATGCGGATTCTACTTTCTTCGATGTTTTTGATTTCAAGATTTTAGAAGGAAATAAAAGTGAACTGCTATCCGCCCCTTTC
>JAJDNK010000252.1 GCA_022340715.1 bacterium BMS3Abin03
AATTTTGTTTTATCATCACGGTACGCTGTTATTCTTCCTGTATATAATCCGGGCGATTGCATTTTTTTATGATCGAATTTTACAGTTACAAAAGTGGGCTGGCTATTTCTTATATAAGTTTTCTTCTGAATCGGAATCAACCAGTCACTATCGCTTTTAAGATTATAAGATCTGTAAAACTTATCAGTATTCTGAAAATTATTTCTTAGTATACTATAAACGAAGGTGTCTTCATTTTTCAGGTAAGAACCGTTTCTCAGGTAAAGATTTGGTGCAGTCTCACCAGGGAAGTTCGGTGCTGTTGATGAGATTGAATAGGTTTCAAATTTGTCTATCTCTCCATCGTCGATGTATTTCTTAAGAATTTTGTAAGCGTTTATTACGTTTATGTATCCATGTCCCTCATCAAGATGATTGTAACCTTCCATATGAACTGCTCCTTCACGTATAGCTTTAAATAAAAGCTGTGAAGGAATTTTAACTCCGGGATAATCTTTAACAGCCGCACTTAAAAGCACAGACATTACTCCGGCGGAATAAGGGGATGCCATGCTGGTTCCCCAAAACCTGTCCCATCCCTCCCAGTTGGGAACAGTAGATGTACACGCACCGGGGGAAACCACATCAGGTTTGCGTACCTCGCCACCTCTCGATGAAAAGTAAAGAATAATGTTGCGATTAAGTGTCGTGCCATAAAGATCTCTGCCAACTTCTACAGGCAATACTGCGCCAGATGCAAAAACGGCGTACGAAGCTGAAGGTAAGCCAATTGAGGAGATTCCGGGTCCTTCGTTCCCGCTTCCAAGAGAAATATATAGGTAAGGATTTTCATCACAAAGATTTTCAAGGAAGGTTTCCATTTCCGCTTGTCCCTCTATTTCGGAACCAATTCCGTAGCTCATGTTAACCACACATGGTTCGTTCATTTCTTTCGAAATTTTATCGGCATAGAGATATGCTTTTTTCATGCTTTCAGTTACAGTGGCGCCGCCTGAATAAAGATTATTTCCGATCTTTAAACTGATTACTTTTGCACCCGGGGCAATTCCGTTTAGATCGATTCCTCCTATTTTATAACCGGAAGCTATACCTGCGACGTGTGTACCGTGAAAACCATCGTCGAAATGAATTGTAACCCGGGATTCTTCAGGGAATATATTTATTCCCATAGTCATTTCTGTTAATCCGTTTTCATTAGGTATTTTAATCGGTAAGAGGTCATCCTTATAATTCCTGTGTGGCTGTTCATCCGATAAATCACCGTCATCGTTTGTATCCATATATGCTATCCAGAACTGATCGCCGTCAACTTCAGTTTCAAATGTAACAATTATATATTTATCATTTGTTGAGCCGTTACCATTCAGGTCGGCTGCGTGTGAACTGGAGTTGATAAGACTCCATTCATCAAAAGCTCCGATAAAGTATTCATTATTCATAGCTTTATATTTGAGCTGATCTGCCCCATAAACTTTATAACCCATATCTTCATTTACGAAAAACAAACTATCATTGTCTTCCTCAATATCTGCTTCATATAGTTTAACATCTCCTTCTCCTGTGAAATCCTGAACATCTATAACCTTAACTTCACCCGTAGAAGTTTTTGTCAGTCCGTCTATTCCCATATCTACACCGGTATCAAGTATAAGTATAATTGTACCTGTTCCATCATACTCGGGATGTAATTCGTTAAATTCATCAACGGCTGTACCCGAAACTGATAAAAATGTTTGTGTTGAATCCTGTGCCGGAACGTTTGAACCAAGAAACAGCAAACACAGGATAAAAATCCGATACTTCATTTTGTAACTCTCATTTATTAATTGTTTATTAGTGTGAGTATATCTGAAAATCGCTGTATTTTTATGCGGATTGTCAGAAATGCTACCAATTCAATATGGAAAATTAAACAAATTATATCGCAAAATTTAACAATGAACAGTAAATTGTTTCTGGTTTCTACACCTATCGGCAATTATGATGATATTACAATCCGGGCACTTAATACGTTGAAAGACGCAGATTTTATTATTTGTGAAGAATACAAGGAAGCCCGCCGTCTGCTCTCCCATTATAAAATTAATAAGGAGCTTATTGCCTTAAATGAACACAATGAGAAAGAGGTAGTAAACGAAATACTCTTAAAATTAGTTGAAAATAAGAATGCCGCACTTATTTCAGATTGCGGTACTCCTGTTTTTTCAGATCCCGGGCAGCTATTGGTTGAGCTTTGTATTTCTCAGAAAATTGATGTTGTTCCTGTTCCCGGAGCTAATTCGTTATTGCCTGCACTGATCGGTTCAGGTTTTGATATTGGCAAATTCTACTTTGCAGGATGGCTTTCTCCTAAAAAGGATGCAAGAAGAAAGCAATTGCTGGATCTGAAAAGAATGAAAGATTTGATTGTGCTGATGGATACTCCGTATCGTTTAAAAACTTTACTAAGTGATGTTGTTAAAATTCTCGGGAAAAATGTCCCGGTTGTTCTTGCGTACCAGCTAACAATGAAGAATGAAAAATACTATCGTGGAAGTGCTGAAAAAGTTTTAAGCATTGCAGAAAAACAAAATTTAAAGGGGGAGTTTGTGTTGATAGTAAATAACAAGATCAAATAAACTTGAGACTATTTTATTAGTTTTACCGTTTCAAAACCGATTAAACAGCGCCGTTCGTGTTTTATCTACTAAGGAGAGCCACATTCTCTATATGATAAGTGTGTGGAAACATATCCACCGGTCTTATCTTAATTAATTCATAACCACCTTCAATCATCATTCTTATATCTCTTGCCTGTGTAGTAGGATTACAGCTAACGTAAACAATTTTATTCGGATTTAACTGAAGAACATCTTCTACTGTGTTTTTATGCATTCCGCTTCTCGGTGGATCGATTATAATTACCTCAGGTTTAGGAATATTTTTCTTTTTAATAACAGGTAAAAAGGATTTGTAGAGATCGGATTGAATGAATGAAACGTTTTCAACTTTGTTTAGCTTTGTATTCTCTTCTGCATCACTAACAGCAGATTCAACAGATTCAAAACCGTAAACATATTTTGCCTTATCTGAACAGTAAATTGTAATTGTTCCTGCACCGGAATAAAGATCATAAATTATTTCATCGCCTTTGAGATCTGCAAATTCTATTGCAGTTTTGTAAAGTTTTTCAGCTTGTATAGTGTTTGTCTGGAAGAAAGAATTCGAACTGATTCTGAATTTGTGATTTTTAATTTTATCATAAATAGATCCCGTTCCGCTATATACTTTTTCATAATCACCAATCGCAACAGATGCTTTTTTAAGATTGATATTGTTAATGATCGTTGTAATTCCGGGAACTGCATTCATCAATTCAGATGTATATTCTTTCATTAATTCATCGTTTTCTTTGCTTGTTACCAGGTTTACCATTAAATCATCTGTGTTTTGTGATTGCC
The DNA here is from genome assembly GCA_022340715.1 of bacterium BMS3Abin03. Lineage (GTDB taxonomy): Bacteria > Bacteroidota > Ignavibacteria > Ignavibacteriales > Ignavibacteriaceae > BMS3ABIN03. The sequence continues at coordinate 3,441 of JAJDNK010000252.1, forward strand.
TGATAACAAGATTTCTTAAGTAACCGGTATGCGTTTTTGTTGAGTATATCGGCGTGTTTCTTTTTTTGAAAAAATCTCTCGTGAAATTTAGAATATCATTGCTCTTTTCAGATTGAAGAAAACATTCATCTATATCCAGGACTTTATCGAATATGCGGGGAACGTGTAAGCCAAGCGCAAAGTTTTTGTTTTCAATATTATTTGTATTGATTTCTTTCTTGGTTAACCATCTTCTGTCAGCGAAAGAGAATTCCATCTTGTTTCTATAGTAGAAAATATTTTCCGCAGGGATTATTTGCCGGATTTCAAAATCTTTTAATCCACCGATATGCTCGAAAATTTCCTTTACCTGTTTCTGTTTGTATCTTAATTGATCTTCATAATTTAAATCCTGCTGTTTGCATCCGCCGCAAATACCAAAAAAATTACATCTTGCTTTAGTTCGTTTTTCAGAAGATATTAATATTTCGATAGCTTTTGCTTTTGCATATGTACTTTTGATTTTTAGCAACCTGGCTTTTACTTTATCACCGGGATATGAACCATCAACCAAAACAACATAGTTTGAATCTTCTGCACTTTTACTGGAATAAGAACCCGGTTTAATAATACTCTTTGGGATTCTTGAAATACCCTTTCCCTCATAACCATAACCGGTAATGTCCAGTTCTAAGATATCGCCTTTTTTCAATTCGCCTTCCTAAAAATAACAGAGGTAAAGCCCATGAATTTGTTCCCGCCGAGCTTCAGATAAGCATTTGATTCATGGCTAATTCTTTTTAACATTTTTTTATGATAGGACTTTTCTTCTTTTGAAAGAGAGGAAGTCATATCCAATAAATTTTTACTTAAGATGTAATATTCTTGCAATTGATCTGATAAATCTTTAACGCTTACGGTTTCGAATCCTCTGCTTTCATAATAGTTGTTTATGTCTTTAATATTTAGGGGGTCGATATTTCCCACATCCCAGATATTTTTTATGAAAACCGGAGTATTATCTTTAAGCGAAACGATCTCTCCGACGTTTAAATATCCTCCGGGTTTTAAAACTCTCCTGATTTCTTTTATGATTTTATTCCTGTTTTTGCTGGAAACCGAGGCCTGAGCAAAAACCAGATTAAACGAGAAATCCTCAAAATCCGTCTTTGTATATCCCATTAGTTTTAAGGAGATGTTTTTATCATTTTGCAGAAGATACCTCAACTGAATAAGTGAATCGTGATCATCTACAATTATTGAAACAGTAGCGGCACCTTCAGCCACGAAAAATTTTGTCAATTGATTTGTATTTGAGCCGATAATAAGCACATTTGATTTTGCTATTTTCGCATTAGATTTTAAATGTGCAAATTGTCTGTCGCCACCTGGGAGAAATATGGTCCGATCGAATTTCATAATTAATTTAGTATTTAGGCCATCTAAAAATTAATCATTACTTACTTTAATCAGAAAAAATTATTAACGGCATAATTCTGTAATTGCCTTTGGTAAAAGCTTCCGCTATTTTTGAAATAATTGAATCTGTACAAATGAGTACACTGATACGGATTACATAAATGTAAATTCCCAAGGAGAAACAAATGAAAAAAGATGCGGCCAATATTGATGATGAAATAATTTTTGATGACTTAGGCGAGTTAAGTGAACTGGATTTTGGCGGAAACCGGGAGGAAAATTCAGAAGAAGATTACGCCGAAAAGGAAAAATATATTGAGGAAAATCTCTGGTTTAAGCTGGAAAAAGTTGGTAAGAAAATCTCTTTTGCCAGAGATGTTATGGCACTTTACCGTTATATGAGAGACTCATTTGTAAGCTGGCAAAGGAAAGCAATTGTTATAGCAGCGCTGATTTATTTTATTTCACCTATCGACTCTATTCCTGATCTCACCCCGTTTTTCGGATACCTCGATGATCTGGGTGTGATTACTGCTTTGCTGAAATTTCTTGGCAGTGAACTTGTCCCTTATTATGATCCGCGTTACCGGGTTTGATATTTTTTAGTACAGTCATTCTAATCATTAAATCTTTCCGGGCAAGTCGTGAATTATATTCTTAAGAAAAGCAATGTCCTTTATAAGGGAAAAGCATTCAATCTTAAGATAGATGAGATCGAATATAAATCCGGTAATAAAGGAATAAGAGAAGTGGCCGTTCATCCGGGAGGAGCGGTTATTGTGCCGGTTACGAATGAAAGGAAAATTATCCTGGTAACACAGTTTCGTTACCCGTTTCAAAAAGAGTTGATGGAGTTACCTGCAGGTAAGCTAGATGAAGATGAGGATCCATTAAAATGTGCTGAACGGGAACTTGAAGAGGAAACAGGATTCAAAGCGGGTAGAATTGAAAAACTCGGGGAAATATATACGGCTCCCGGCTATTGTACTGAGATACTTCATATTTATGTAGCACGGGACTTAACCATTGGGAACCATAACAGAGAAGAAGGCGAGCTTGGAATGCAAATTCATAAATTCACGATTGATGAAGTTGAAGAAAAAATTGCAAAAGGGGAAATAGTTGATAGTAAAACAATCTGTGCAATGTATTATCTGAAAAATCTTTCGGGATTTGATCTTTAGCTGTCCCCATTTCCTATCATTTTGAAATTGCACCTTAAATAGATTAATTTTCTTTTAATAAAAGAAAATTCAACTTATGCTTAAATCTCTCGAAGTAAAAGATTATGCGCTTATTGAGCATATTCAGGCTGAATTTGGAAAAGGACTGAATATTATCACCGGCGAAACAGGAACCGGTAAATCTATCCTGATAGATGCTCTGGGTTTGCTTCTTGGTGAACGAGCTTCGACAGAAGTAATAAGAAAAGGTGCGGCAAAATCTATTGTTGAAGGAATTTTCGAGGTTAAGGGTAACAAAAAGGTTGAAGCTGTTCTTTCAGAAAATGACATTGAGTTTTATCCAGAATTGATAATGAGAAGAGAAATTTCTCTTAAAGGTTCCAACAGGTGTTTTTTGAATGATACCCCGGTTCAACTTTCAGTTATTAAAGAAACCGGGAACCTGTTGGTTGATCTTCACGGGCAACATGAACATCAATCGCTTCTAAGAACGGAGACTCATATAGATTATCTGGATGAATTAGGAAACTACGATGATCTTCTTCAAAAATATTTAGTTAGTTATAATGAATTAGACAGGATAAAACACGAACTTGAAACGCTCAAAAAACGTGAAGCCACATTAAAAGAAAGAAAAGATATTGTAGATTTTCAGATAAAAGAAATAGATGCCGTTTCTCCCGAGGAAGATGAAGATGTAAAGCTGAATGAACAATTGAAAATCTTAGAAAACTCGGAAACCCTTGCAGAATTAACTTCGGAAATTTATCAGGTTCTCTATGAGTCAGAGAATTCTATTCACGATGCAATTGTTAAGATCAGGAATGATCTTATTAAACTTAATGGAATTGATAAAACATTTGAAGAATCCGTAAAAGAAATAGAATCTGTGCTTACTTTAATTAATGATATTTCATCTTCAGTTAACAGTTATGCCTCCAAGGTTGAGCTTGATCCTGAACATATCGAAGGGGTAAGAGAAAGACTTTCCGCCATTAATATTTTAAAGAAGAAATACGGTGGTTCCATAAATTCGGTTTTAGAACAAAGAAAAAAGCTTGCTGAAGAAGCAGATCTTGTGGAAAATTTTTCGGGAAAGATATCGGAGCTTGAGACCCAATTAGATGAACTCAGGAAAGAAGCAGGAACTATTGCACTCGAAATTTCAAAGAAGCGAAATGAAACAGCAAAAAAAATTAAAAGGAACATCGAAGATTCATTAAAACAATTGGGTATTCAATATCCTGATTTTAAAACAGTAATCTCAAACGATATTTCCACAAATGAAAATTTTGTGATTGCCAATAACAAACACTATCAATATTATGGCAAAGGAATAGATAAAGTAGAGTTCTTTATTTCAACAAACAAAGGCGAAGATCCAAAACCGTTGGCAAAGGTAGCATCTGGTGGGGAGATATCAAGAATTATGTTATCTCTTAAATCAACATTAGCGAAAGCAGATAAATTGCCGTTGTTGATATTTGATGAGATTGATGTTGGTGTAAGCGGAAGAATCGCACAGAAGGTCGGACAATCGTTAAAAGAGCTTTCACGATATCATCAGGTAATAGCAATAACACATCTCCCTCAAATTGCGGGCATGGCAAATCTACATTATCTAATCGAAAAAATAACAAAAGGGGCGAGGGTAATAAGTTCCATTAAAAGGCTGAAAGATTCTGAAAGAGTAACTGAAGTAGCAAAATTACTAAGCGGCGAAAAAGTTACTGAAAGCAGCTTAGAAAGCGCACGCCAATTGATAGAATTTAAGGAATAATTATTGTTAAGGTTTGTTAATATTCAACGATAATTAAACAATGAATAAGCCCGGGTTTCAATGAAAAATATTTTCTCTCTTGCAGCATCACTGCTTCTTTTTATTCTTCTCTTAAATAATAAGACAAATTCACAATCTATAAGTCAAACTCTTTCTGTACTGTCATCAGATGCCGCAGTACAATATTCCGAGCCGGCAATTAAAGCTTTTGAGGCTGCAATGAATACCGGTTGGTTCAGCGGATTACCATCTGCAGATAACGGATTCCATCTCAAGCTACGGATCGTTGGTATTGGGTCTGTGTTTTCAAATGATGTTAGAAATTTTTCAACAATGGGAGAGTTTCGTTTTTCTTCTAAACAGGTTGATGATATTCTTACAGAATCAGGTTACTCCTCAAGCGATTACTTTTATAATGATATAAAAAATTATATTCTTGATCGGTCTTGGAATGTAAGTATCGGGGGACCAACAATAATCGGATCTAAAGATGAGTATTTAAAAGTTAAATTTCCCGGAGGAGATATACCCGTAGAGCTCCCGAATGGATCGACAGAATATTATACTGTAAACGATTATTCAGTAAATGTACAGGAAGTAAAAGGATTCTTAGATAACCTGTCATTTCTTCCTACCCCGGCACTGCAATTGGATTTTTCTTCTGTTTTAGGGACGGGATTGTCTTTCAGATATTTTAACGGAATAAATGTGGAAAACCTGGGTAAGATTAAGATTTTTGGAATCGGTCTTGTTCATAATATCAAATACTGGTTTCAATCGTCATTTCCTCTGAACATTGGTGCTGCATTTTACTATCAGAATTTTGATGTTGGTTCGGTTTTTAAAAATACCGCAACAAAGATTGGAATTTATTTTAGTAAAGATATCGGTACTTTTATTGTATTCTCTCCGTACACCGGAATTTCTTATGAATCGTCAACTACAAAAATTAATTATAATTACAAATTCGATACTCCGGCCGGAGTGCAGAATGTAAATATCAAAGTTAATTATGAACCTTTAAATTATGTTGCCTTAACATTGGGAGCGACAATTGATTTTCCTGTAATAACTCTAAACTTCGATTTTAAGTTTGCAGAAACACAGGCTGCATCGATTGGTCTGGGATTTGGTTTTTAAATTATTAAAGACTGAAATTAACTATTGAGAAAATTTTATTAATTAACTGATCCTTGCATTTATTTAGTGGATTTTTGGAACAGATACGCTATTACACAATAATTTTCTTTGTTAAATATTTGCCAAACATTTTTTTGTTATTGCTTGCAAATTTAGACTGTGGTTGCGATATTTCACTTGAATAATAATTTTATAGGAGGCAATCTTGAAGAGAACAATCTTTACTTTTTTAATATCCGTTTTTCTCTATATAAGTAGTTCTTACGGACAATTGGGTATTGGAATATTTGGACTGACAAAAGAAGATGCTCAATCGTATTCTAAACCATTAGCAACATTCTTAGGTACATATTTCAACTCAAGCACATATTACACCGCTGAAATACCGGATATGTTTCGGTTTAAGTTTAGTATTGTAGGAATGTATTCAATGGTCTCCGATGACCAGAAAACATTCACTCCAAGTCCTATTGATGGATACGAATTTGAACCTACCGCAACATTTTTCGGTGAAAAAGGCGGAGCTTTTCTCGGACCTGATGGCTACCGTGTTTATCCTGCAGGATTTAACGTTGGAAGCATCCCTTCGGGAATTTACCAGGTTGCAGGAAGTTTTTATGGTACAGAATTAATGGTAAGGCTTTTTCCCAGCTCGACATTCAGCGAAATTAAAACGGGTTTTTGGGGAATAGGTATTAGTCACTCTATAAATCGCTGGATTCCTACTTTGCCTTTAGACTTTGCAGTGCAGATACTATACAATAAATTTGATCTTGAATACGTTGGAAAAGATGCAAATAAGTATTTAAACTTTGGCTCAAAAAACTTTGCTATAAATGTACACGCGAGTAAAACCCTCGGTGGATTGTTTATAGTTTATGGCGGGATGCAGTACGAATCTTCGACTATGGATTTAGAATATTTCTTCAGAGATCCAAATGAATTGTATCCTGAAATTAAAGACACACGCCAGAAAACAAGTGTAGATGGAGATAATGCTTTCAGACTTACTGCTGGTGGTGCTGTAAAGCTTGCAGTTATTGTGTTTAATATTGATATGAATGTTACATCTATGTTTACCGTTGCCGGCGGTGTTTCATTACAATTTTAAAGGAGATTAAAAATGAAGAAATTATATACTTTACTATTATTCGTATTTATCGTTATTGCCGCCATAACGGAACAGGGTTGTGATATTCTCAATAATCTTTTCTTGGATCAACCGCTTAAGCAGACTATTAAAACAGAAGGTAGCAGCAATGATATTAAAGAAATAAAAACATTCAGTCTTTCCGATTACGATGCCTTTGATGACAATATAGAAAATATAGTGGGTATCACCTACATGTCTGCAGCATATTTTACTGAAACATATTCGGATAGTTTAACAGGGAAAAATATTATAGTTACATTATATGCGGGATTTGATGATTCTGGCCCTGTTGTTTGGTCCGTAACCATACCTTTCGGACAGGCAAGTGATTATGTAAAAAAACCATATAAGATAAAACTGACACCTGATGAAATTGCCGAGTTTAATAGATATCTGGCTGATTATGAAAAAAATGACACCTATACTGCGGAATTAAAGGTAGAAAGTGTAAATGATGATGATGGCCCACCTTATTCTCTAACCGGAAGAATAGAAATCATTGTCCAGATGGAAATGAAACCATAAAAAATAGAATGAATTTATTAAGGGACTCATAGTAGTCCCTTTTTTTATTCCCTTTAAATCCTGTTTATTTTATCTTCAATCAACTAAATTACTTCCGGTTATAACTTCATAAAAATCAAATTGAAAAAAACCGCATGTTACATACATATTCCGTTTTGCGATCATAAATGTATTTATTGCGATTTCTACTCAATAATTACATCAGAATCTATTAATCCATTTCTAAAAGCATTAAAAAAGGAGATAAAATATTATTCGGAAAAATATCGTGATAAGAGAGAATTGATTTCTATTTACTTTGGTGGCGGAACACCTTCCTTAATGAAACCGGAATACATAGCTTCGATTATTGATTCTGTAAAACAAAATTTTAATGTAAAAGAAGATGCAGAAATAACCCTTGAAACTAATCCCGGAACCGTTGATGGATCTAAGTTAAAAGAATTTAAAAATATCGGGATAAATCGCTTAAGCATAGGCATACAATCTTTTAATGATGATGAATTGAAATTTTTAACAAGAATACATGACAGTAAAACAGCAATTGAAACAGTGAAAAATGCAGCGATAGCAGGATTTGAAAATATTAGTTTTGATTTAATATTTAACCTTCCCGGGCAAACAAAAATAAATTGGCAGTCCAATCTTGAACAGGCAGTAAAGCTGCCGGTTAAGCACATTTCTGCCTACAGTCTTATTCTTGAAAGAGGAACAATTCTAAATAAAATGATTCTGGATGGGAAAGTTAAAATGCAGGATGATGATCATGATGCAAATCTTTATGAAACCACAATCGATTTTTTCGAGGCAAGTAATTTTCATCAGTATGAAGTTTCCAACTTTGCAATTCGGGGATATGAATGTCTTCATAATATTTCATACTGGAATTACACTGATTATCTGGGTTTCGGAACTTCGGCACACTCTTTCATTAATGAAAGAAGATGGTGGAACTTCTCAAGTGCAAAAAAATATATTGCCGAAATTAATGAAAGAAGCAATGCAGTCGCTGGTTCGGAATATTTATCTGATTTGCAAAAACATAATGAGTATGTAATGCTTGCATTGCGTAGTTCAGGTTTAAAGTTAAATGAATATAAACCGAGATTCGGCGAAGAATGGTTAATGGAGAAAAATGATTATTTTCAAAAACTACAGAGTAAAAATTTAATCACAATGAATAATAATTATATTAAGTTTACAAAACGTGGTTATGCTTTGTGTGATGAAATACTTCAAAATATTTTATGAAATAAACCGGAACAATTAACCAATGCTGAAAATAAAACTTCACTGGCAGATTTTAATTGCACTCGTTATTGCAATCATTTACGGACTCTTACTACCCGCTGAATCAAAATATGTAACCTGGATGGGAGAACTATTTTTACGCGCACTTAAAATGTTAATAGTTCCCCTGATTCTTACATCGATTATATCCGGGGTTACAAATATTAGTGATGCACAGAACCTTGGCAGACTTGGTTTAAAAACCTTTGCATATTACATCTCCACAAGCCTTTTTGCTATTGTAACAGGCTTGATATTTGTGAACCTGATCCAGCCAGGTGTTGGTGCCGATCTCGGTTTGAAAAAAGAAGTTCCGGAACTTGCCGCTTCATCTGGTAATTTGTGGGAAGTGATTTTGAGAATGGTTCCTACAAACATATTTGAAGCATTAACTTCTGCTGATATGCTTGCAATAATCTTCTTCTCTATTCTGTTCGGGTATTTTATAACGAGAGTGCAAAAAGAGTACAAAGAATTTCTGACAAACTTTTTCAATGCGGGTTTCGAAGTGATGATGAAGCTTGCGCATTTTGTAATAAGGTTTACTCCACTTGGAATTCTAGGAATAGTTGTTGGTGTAATTGCCGAGCAAAGAGAAAATCTTGGCGATGTACTCGGTAGCCTTGGAAAATATTTTATCACAGTAATTATAGGGCTTGTTATTCATGCCACAATTACGCTCCCAATGATTATTAGAGCGGTGGGGAAAGTAAATCCCTTAAAGCATTTCAAAGCTTTAACAACTCCGTTACTTACAGCTTTTTCAACACGATCGTCTTCAGCAACACTTCCGTTGACTATAGATGCCGTTGAGAACAATTCGGGTGTTTCCAACAAGGTTACAAGTTTTGTTCTTCCGCTTGGAGCAACAATCAATATGGATGGAACCGCTTTGTACGAATGTGTTGCGGCAATGTTTATTGCACAGGCATACGGAATTGAGATGAGTTTTCTTTCACAAGCGATTGTCGTATTTACTGCCTTGCTTGCTTCTATCGGAGCTGCAGGAATACCAATGGCAGGATTGGTTATGATCTCTGTAATTCTTACTGCGGTTGGCTTACCTCTAGAAGGAGTTGGATTGATTTTAGCAGTGGATCCGTTCCTAGATATGTGCAGAACATCAGTCAATGTTTGGAGTGATAGCTGTGGTGCAGTAACGATAGCAAAAACAGAAGGTGAAACATTAAATGTCTAAAATAGTCTGCCAATTTAGTTAGCAGCAGAATTTTATCACTAATAGGGGACCTATTTATAACTCACGTAATCTTCGAGTACCTTTCTGGAAATATCAGGCACTTTTGCATTTTTTGCAGGATAACCAACAACTAACAATAAGAACGGTCTTTCGTTTGATGGTCTGCCAAGAATTTTATTTAAAAAGTTCATTGGGCTCGGAGTATGTGTAAGTGATACTAAACCTACATTATGAATAGCTGTAATTAAAATTCCACAGGCTATGCCAACCGATTCCAATGGATAATATTGCTTAACTTTTTCCCCATTTGGCAAAACATCATAACTTTTTGAAAATACTGCAATCAGGCATGGCGCTTTTTCCAGGAATGGTTTTAATTCATTCGTTCCCAACGGTTTGAGAGCATCCAGCCATTCTTTTGGAGCTCTTTTTGAGTAAAACTCATTTTCTTCTTTTTCAGCGCCGAGTCTTATTTCTTTCTTAATTTTTTCATCTGTTACAACAACAAAATGCCATGGCTGTAAATTAGCACCACTCGGTGACGTGCCTGCAGCCAGTAAACAGTTTTCTATCACTTCTTCAGGCACGGGTTTATCGGAAAAATGTCTGACTGTCCTTCTTCGTTTTATATTTTCATAGAATTCTTTCGATCGTTTTACCATCTCTTCGGGAGGATATTCTTTGTAATCAGATAACGGTATGAATTTTTGTTCGTTCATTTAACATGACTTTTTATTAGATCAGGCTGAGTTTTACAAAACACACTGAAAAAGTTAACTAGATTCTTATTTAAAAGCATATTTATGTAAATATTAATTGCTAAAAGAATAATATTAGTAATCGATTGCTCATCAAAAAAAGTTAAATAAAAATTTTCACGTCACTGCCTTTCAAACAGGATTTTCGGTAATTCACGCCACATAAATTATAGTACATCATAAATTTATGTTAGTTAGTCAGAGATAGAATTAATTTTAGCATGTTATAAAGTAACCATTTTAATTTTATCCGGGTCTAAATAACATCAATTAAGAGGAATTATTATGAAAAGACCATTTTTGCTGAGTGCCATTGTTGTATCTGTTATTATTTCAAACTTCCTTACCGCCTGCAGCTTACATTTCAATAACTCGAGTAATGATCTTGACCTGATTATGGAAAGAAGCTTTCCTATCAGTGAAGGAAAAGATTTGCGTGTAAGAGGACAATCCGGTGATATTATTGTTACCACCTGGGACAAAGCCGAAGTTTTTTTTAAAATACTGGGAAATGAAAAAGCGAAAGATAGGTTTGAATTTAATTTTGACAGTGACGATTCCTATGTAGAATTAGTTACGGAGTCGAAAGGAACATTTTCAAACTGGTTTGGCGGAGCTTCGCTTAGAATTGAGGTTAAGGTTCCTGAAAGATTTAATACAATGCTGCATACTTCAGGCGGTGATATTAAATTAGCCGGAGCAGAAGGTGAACACCAGTTAAGAACTTCGGGTGGAGATATAGATTGTAAAGATTTTCGCGGAAGCCTCGACGCTTCAACTTCCGGCGGAGATATAAATTTGAATTGCAGTAACACGCTGGTAACTGCCCATACATCCGGTGGAGATATTGATCTTGATTACTCTGGTGAAAATTTGGGTATAGATCTGTCTACTTCCGGCGGAGATATTACAACCAGATTACCTTCAGACTTTAATGCTTCTATGGAAATATCCACGTCTGGTGGTGACGTTAGCTGCAGCTTAACTATGAATAATGCTACTAAGTTATCCGGCCATAAAATAATTGCGGATCTCAATGACGGTGGGAAAAAGTTTTATGCTCATACTTCAGGTGGGGATATCGACGTTATGAAAAAATAATCTATTGGGAGCTTCTAGATTAATAAAAATAAAAAGGGCAGAATCAATCTGCCCTTCATTTATAATATTATGTTTCAGAGTTTAATTAATGCTCAGCAAGTATGGTTTTATCTTTTCAACCAGATGCTTTTTCGGAACAGCGCCAATGACTGCATCAACTACTTTTCCGTCTTTAAATATACCAAGTGTAGGAATACTTCTTATCCCATAAGTTACTGCAGTATTCTGATTTTCGTCGGTATTTAATTTTACTACTTTTATTTTTCCATCATATTCGTCTGCAATTTCTTGTACAATTGGAGCTACCATTCTACATGGACTACACCAGGGGGCCCAGAAATCCACAAGCACCGGCATATCTGAGTTGAGAACTTCCTGATCAAAATTAAAATCAGTTCCTTCAACTATATTGTTCATTTTCTTTTAATCCTTTCTGTACATTAAATATTTACATTAAGTAAGATGATATACAATGTGGAAAGATTCAATTCTTCGGAATTTAAATCACAGAAGTGGAAAATCGGAATATATCAAGTAAAAGTTGCAATAATGATTAAAAATGCACCTTTAGCGCTAAATTCTGAAATGCAAAAAATTCTGCTTATAATTCTGCATTCATCTGTTTTTCATAATAATCGCGGTATTCTTTTATTGCTGCAAAAATTGCCTCTGAAAGCTGAGTTTGTCCCGAGTTACTCTTTAAATAATTAGCATCTTTTTTATTATTAATAAATCCTGTTTCGATAAGAACACTTGGCATTGATGCACCAACCAGTACATAAAATCCGGCTTGTTTCACTCCTCTCGCTTTTAATTTTGTGTTGTCGTGGAATTGATTATTGAGCATATCAGCAAAGGTTTCAGAGTATTTCATATAGGCAGAGTGTGCCATACTAACGAGAATAAAATTTTCATCAGTTAGTTTTTCATACCTGTCTGGATTATCCTCATATTCTATTACACTATTTTCTCTTTCAGCGATGGATATTGCTTCATCTGTTCTTCCGGGTCGGAGCAGGTAAACTTCAATTCCCTGAACATCTGTCGGTTTTTTCTTTGTAGAATTACAATGAATTGAAATGAAGAGTTTACCGTTATGCTCGTTAGCTATTTTTCCTCTCTTATAGATATCAACAAAAGAATCTGTCTTCCTTGTGTATATTACCTTAACATCTGGCATATTCTTCTGAATTAAATTACCCAGCTTTAATGCCACACCAAGGGTTACATCCTTCTCCTTTACATTGCTAACACCCAGAGCACCTGGGTCTTTACCACCGTGACCGGCATCGATCACTACAACATCAAAATCCCATTTCTCATGTTTTTTAATCTCTTCAATAGTTTTAGTAAATAAATTATTGTGGATTGTGATAAGTATATCATTTCCTGAACCGGCATTCATAACTTCGTTGGTTGAATAGTTTTTTCCAACGGTTAATTTGAATTCTGTATCCGGTCCGATATTTTTCGTTTTAATATCTTTTACTAAACCGCGAAGACTTGTTCGTTCAACACGGTTAGTATCCACATTAACCTGTCTGAAGATAATTGTTAGAGTGCTGTCCTTATGAGAACTGTAATAAGAAGGAATTCTTTTGTTTGAATGAACGGTTATTAAAGTTCCATTAGCTTTTTCCGAAACTGAGATCCCAGTAATATCAAAAGCAGAAGTTGGAGGCGGTGTCTTTTTTTCGTCGGTTGTAAATGGATGTTCTGAAACAGGAATCTTGTTTCCAACAATTAGTTTATACGGAGAACTAAATGTTAACTTCTTTCCCCAGGCAAATTCTATAGGCTGAATACTTGAAATAAGCGGTATAAAGATAACATCATTAAAAATGTAGCTCGATGTTGGTAACTGGTAAATTGTTTGCTTTCCTGTTTCCCGTTCGGTAATTACAAAATATGGATTCTTAGCAGTTACCTTCAATAAATAATTTTCGTACTTGAGTTCAATTTTGCCGTTTTTATCATTGTAGTAGTAGTTGGAAGAAGTGGCTTCAGCAAAATCCTTTACGGAGAAATAGACCGCTTTCTCCCTGTTATATGAAGGTATATCTTTTATTCCTTTTTCAGTTACAACAGAAATCTTTCCGAATTGCTGTGGAAAAATGTTTGCTGAAAATACGAAAAATAAAATGTAGAGTAGCTTATTTCGCATGTGGCAAATTTAAACTAATGTGTTAGCCGATAAAAGGAAAAATGAATCCGCTCTTTTTTTTGTATAACACAAACTCATCTGTGAAATATTTTGCGAGGAGTTTATCTTCAAGCGAAGCACGCATTATAATGAAGGGTATTTGAACGATTGCCAGAGGTGCAACTATATAGCTTAACGTTGCAGCTGCTCCGCCGAGATCAATTAAAATTTGTGATAGATATTGCGGATGACGTACAATCCTGAAAGGTCCTTTTTTTACAAGTTGATGATCCTTTTTAATCAGGATATCCTGAGAATAATTTTCTCCAAGTGATTTATATGCCCAAACCTGAACCCATGAAAAAACTAGGTAAATAGCAAGACCAATGTATCTGATTAAAATATAATCCAATTTATATTCGAGAGTACCAATTTGAAATACAGAAATTATCAAACCGATCAAAGTGAGTGTTGAAAGTATTACGGGGAGTCTTTGCAGATATGTTTTCGGCTTTTCCTTCGTCGCCCCGATTTTTGATTTGAACCCTTTCTTTGCGCCTGATACATTGGCACCGAAAGTAGCAATTATATTTAGTCCCACAATAATATTGATTGGATCCATAAATGAAATTTCCCTGGAAAGTTATTCGGCTTTTACTTTTAACAATTTTATCGATTCAAGTATTTGGAATATTATTAATCAACAACTTTACCATGACGATTCATGATTTCCGTCCACTCTTCCATACTCAACTGTTCGGATTCATCAATCAGCATGATTGGTATATCGTCTTCAATACGATATCTTCTGCGTGTTTGTTTATCTGTTGAAACAAGCGTGTTCCCATCCAGAACCAGATCTGCCTTTGTTTCCGGACAACATAAAATGTCTAAAAGCTCTTTACTTATCATTTTAATCCAATTTTTGTCTTTGAATATAAAAAAATAATACAATTATTATTGAAGTAAAACAGTCAAGTTTTTATCATATTATTTATTCGGAATATTCTGAATCTTTAACATATGAATTTTTATTTCTAATTTGTTCCGTATTTGAAAACTAAATTACCTTAATAAATTATCAAACTAAAATGATCAACCACAAAAAGTATTTTGTAAAACATAATGAAAAGCTAAATCTTTCTAAGATAAGCACTTCTGATACAAACGGATTGAAATCAAAAAAGGATGCTGAATCAAAACTAACTAAAAATATAAAGGAACTGGCCGAACTTCAGGCAAAATTATATGCGCAGGATAAATATGCTGTGCTAATTGTCTTTCAGGCAATGGATGCTGCAGGTAAAGACGGAATGATAAAGCATGTTATGACAGGGCTTAATCCGCAAGGGACACAGGTTTTTAGTTTTAAGCAGCCTTCAAAAACCGAACTTGATCATGGTTATTTGTGGAGAATTAATAATTCCTTACCGGAGAAGGGAAGAATAGGAATTTTCAACCGTTCACATTATGAAGATGTTCTGGTAGTTCGTGTTCATGATTTTATTAAAGATCAGAAAATCCCTGATAAGTTTAAAAATGGTAAGATATGGAAGCAGAGATACAAACAAATAAATGACTTTGAAAGATATTTATATGAAAACGGAACAATCATCCTTAAGTTCTTCCTGCATATATCTAAGGAAGAGCAAAAGAAGAGGTTCTTAAAACGAATCAACAATCCGACGAAAAATTGGAAATTTTCAGAAGCTGATTTAAAAGAGAGAACCTTCTGGAATGATTATCAGAATGCGTATGAAGAAGCTCTTTCTTCGACGAGTAAAAGTAACGCACCGTGGTATGTTATTCCCTCGGATAAAAAATGGTATGCACGGTTGGTAGTTTCGGAGATAATAATTGGAAAGATGAAAAGTTTAAAACCAGATTTTCCAAAATTGGATAGAGAAAAATTGAAAGCGTTGGAAAGGGCGAAAGAATTATTGTTGAATGAGAGTAAATAAACTGATATATTTTAAGTCCTCACCCTACGTCTCCCAATATGCCCTTTTCTTTTTCGGAAGTTAAGGGCGGGAGACTTTTATAAATTCTCCTGTTAAACAAATGTTTTTACGGTTTCCGGTGGTCTTGCTAAAATTGCTTTCTTGCCTTTTTGCACAATTGGTCGCTCGATTAGATCAGGGTTTTGAATCATCAGGTTTAAAATTTGAGATTCCGTATATTTTTTGTTTTTAAAATCTAATTTTTTATATGCAGCTTCTTTTTTACGCAGTATTTCTGAAGGTTCCTTATCCATCATTTTAAATAATTCGTTCAACCTTGTTTTTGTAAATCGTTTTTCATAATAATTGATTTTTTCAAAATCTGTGCATTTATCGGATAGCAATTTGATAACTTTTCTGCTGGTAGTGCAGGTTGGTTTGTGATATACTTTAATTGTTTTCATAATATTATTAATCATTAATTGATGAAAATTTGTTATTACTCAAGCGAAGACGTTCCGTTAAACATTTCCCTGCTTTGAATAATTTCTCGTGATAAATTAAAATATGCTTTTGATGCTTTAGCCGAAGGATCATAAACAATTACAGGTTTTCTGTGAATGCTTGCTTCACCAACCGTTGCATTTTTCGGTATAGAAGTGCTGAATACAAGATTTGGATATGCTTTAAATAATTCTTTTTTAGTTGCAAACGAAACCTTGGTATTATATTCATAAATTGTTAAAAGGATACCTTCTATTCTCAAGTTCCTGTTATAATTCTTCTTTATCACTCTTAACCGCTCAAGAATCCGTCTCACTGCATCAAGAGCATAAAGTCCCGGGGTTATTGGTATGATCACAGAGTCGGCAGCCATTAAAGCGGCGTTGGTAGTACCTACAAGGTACGGCGGGCAATCAAGTACCACGTAATCATACGACAGTGCTTCAGGTCTTAAAATATTTCCGAATAGTTGTTCGTTGGTGAGAATTTTTCCGAGTCTTATTTCCTCAATATAAGATAATTGTTTAACCGGTATAAAATCCAGATAAGGATATTCTGTATGATGAATTGCTTTTTGCATTGAGCAGGTGTACTGAAGCACACCAAAAACATCATATTTGACCTTATCTCTGTTGAATCCAAGGCTTGATGCACAGGAGCCGGATGGATCCATATCAATTAATAGTGTTTTTTTATCGGATAAAGCGAAAGCTGTAGCTATATTTACTGCCGTGGTTGTCTTACCAACTCCGCCTTTTGGGAGAGCAACCGCAATAATTTTAACCATTCTGAACAGTGATTAAACAGACCGTTTTAGGTTTGAGTAAGTAAAAATATTTTTAATAAAATGCCTGTTCCATAATAATTATTTTTTATATTAGAATAAATAAAAGTCTCAGGAAAAATAAGTTGATCGTAAAATTTTTTTTGTTTGCTAATTAGGAAACACTATTTTTAATACACCTTAACTGATAATTCTTTATTATAACTTTCATTTTAGTTATATTTTATTACTGCTCAATGCCTGATATGAAAACATATAACCACATTCAAAATAGAATCCGGGATAAGGGTGCAGCCTATCTGATTCTGCTGGATCCTGATAAATTATCCCTGGATAGGGCAACGTTTTTTTTGAAGCACTGTGAACAAGCGGGTGTGGATGGATTTCTTGTTGGTGGAAGTTTAATGATGAGCGGAAATTTTGAATCACTGATCGAACAGGTAAAAATAAACACAAATCTTCCTGCAATTATTTTCCCGGGCAGCATTGACCAGGTTTCTTCTATTGCTGATGCTATTTTATTTTTATCTGTGGTAAGCGGCAGGAATGCCGATCACCTGATTGGTAGACATGTTATAGCTTCTCCAATGATAAAACGTGCCGGGATTGAGCCTATTTCAACGGCGTATGTTTTGATTGAATCCGGTGTTACAACAACTGCTGTTTATATGAGCGGCAGTATGCCTTTACCCAGGAACAAGCCAGAAATTGCGGCGGCAACAGCTTTAGCTGCCGAATATTTAGGAATGAAATTAATTTATTTAGAAGCTGGCTCAGGAGCAGATCAAACGGTTCCTGATGATATAATAAAAGCAGTTGCAAAAACATGTTCTGTTCCTGTTATGGTAGGAGGCGGAATCAGATCACCGATGGTAGCACGTGAAAAAGTTGAAAGCGGTGCTAACATAATAGTTACAGGAAATTATTTTGAAGATGAGGATAACTGGGATATGGTTAGGGAATTTTCAAGTGCTGTTCATTTTAAAAATCCCATCGAAGTTTAATTTATTTCATCTAACCGTGAAAAAACAATTGTATTTTAAAACTCACTTTAATTACCCGGCATCATAAACTTATATGAATAAAGAACAATTTATCAGCGAATCTCTACAGGAAAGTTCTCAAACAAAGCTTGGAATTGAAAAGTATTGTAAGGAAGATATGTTGAAAGCTGTTGATCTTCTTGCACAAACTTTTCGGAATAACAACAAGCTGTTACTTTGCGGAAATGGCGGAAGTGCAGCAGATTGTCAGCATATTGCAACTGAATTGATGATAAGGCTAAGTCATCATATCAAACGACCTGCTTTACCTGCTATTGCATTAACAACGGATACCTCTACTCTTACCGCCGGGGGAAATGATATTGGTTTTGAAAATGTATTCTCGAGGGGAGTTGAAGGACTAGGATTAAAGGGCGATGTTCTTTTTGCAATATCCACAAGCGGCAACTCGGTAAATGTTATTAAAGCAGTTGAAACAGCTAATTCAAAAGGAATGAAAGTAATCGGGTTTTTAGGTGGTGATGGCGGTAAATTAAAATCTAAAGTTGATCTTTCTATTGTTATTCCTTCTTCAAATGTACAAAGAATTCAGGAAGGGCATATCACTGTAGCTCATATTGTTTGCGAGCTTGTTGAAGAAGAACTGTACGGTAAACCTTAAATCTCAAATAGTAATACCCGATGCTAAAAACTGATTGATATTTAACCATTGAATATTATTTATCTTTTGCTATTTGATTCTTAAGGTTTTAAGAACCTGCTGTAGTTCTCATCCAGTAAATCTTATCGCCTCTTACAATATGATGCCTGTCAGTAAATCCCCCGTCAACTTCTATTACGTACATAGCCGGTTCAGTGGAAGAATAACTCTGGCTTGAGAGTATTTTTGTATTTTTATGAATGGTTACGATCTTTTTGTTTTTATTAACAAATATCATATCAAGTGATATTAATGTATTCCTCATCCAGAAAGACTGAATTTCTTCATCAGGGAAAATAAAAAGCATTCCCTGGTTTTCTTTCATCGAGGATCGGTTCATTAATCCAAGCTGTCGTTTATATTCATTGTCGGCTATTTCTAAATCAATTGTAATTTTAGAATTTCCTAAGCTGTCTGTAAATGTTAGTTCGCCATCTTTTGTAAAGGAGTAATATTCCGGCTCATTATTTTGGTTGCAATTATTCATAGTGAAAAGAAGCATAAGAGCAAGTACAACAATAACGGAAATTAAAACTGTGATTGGAATCTTTCTTTTATTTTTGGAATGTTGGTCATTTTTCTTAGGCGTTTTCTTTTGTTTCTTTTGAGCCATTTTAATAATCCGTAATTT
>JAJDNK010000272.1 GCA_022340715.1 bacterium BMS3Abin03
TTGCTTTGAAAATGATCGATCCTTCCCTTGCTAAGAATGAGGAGTTCGTAAGAAGATTTCAAACAGAAGCAAAGGCGTTGGCTAAGCTTGAAAATCCCAAATTGTTCGGATTCCACTTCGATAATCCTATAAAGGGCGCTCTGAAAATCCTGAACAATGATCAGGCATTGTCAAAATAATAGAATTTAATATCAGGATAGCATTAGTACTCCTTAAGTCCCGAATGCCTTTTCCATAATTAGTTGCTCAGATTTGGGAATATCATAACTGTTTGCAATTGCTTTCCACTCCCCAACCTTGCCTTTAATATCTTTAATTATTTTTTCCGCTTTATCTTTCTTCAATCTAAAGTACTCAGCAACTTCTAAAGCCAAATCATAATCCAGCGAATTATCGCTTTCAGAGATATTTAAATTTAAGCCAGTTCCCGTCTCGTTTGGATTTATGTCATAAGCCGGAGATAATATCCATCCCTTATCTGTTAAAATAAATCCATGGTTCCGTAAATGATCATCAGTATTAGAAACACTTATACTAAAAACGATTCTTTTCCATAACTCTTCTAAATCTTCATTAACCCTTGCACCATTATTACTTAAGAAATCTGCCAGCTCAAGGTAGCTTGCACCGGCTTGTTCATCTCTATTGTCTGTGTAACCAAGCATTGTCATTGCAGATGCAAAATGAATCCTTTGTGATTTATTCCTGTCAAATCTTTTAACGAGAAATGTGTGATATTGATTTGAAAATTTTTCGAGCTTTGCCTCGGCAACACTCAATCCACATTTTAAAGCCAGTGTATGTGCAACCATCTCCCAGCCGCCAACATCTTTACCATCACCAGCACTTGGAAATTTAGCAATCCACAAATCTCCATTACTATCCTTAATGCTTGCTTTGGGGCGAGCGCCTCCGAGTGAAGAACCGGGAGCCATAAGCATATTCAACCATTTTATATGCTCGTCATCAACCACATCTTCATCTGCTTCTAATCTTAAACTTGCTGTTTGTAACTCATTAATGGATGTCCAGGGCGGTGCTGCAAGTGATCCATCTTGATTTAAGAAATCTCCATCCTCTCTTAGTTTAAACCTCAATCCACCGACCCGGTTCATATCATAAACACCCAACAAATAATCA
Source organism: bacterium BMS3Abin03 (assembly GCA_022340715.1). GTDB lineage: Bacteria > Bacteroidota > Ignavibacteria > Ignavibacteriales > Ignavibacteriaceae > BMS3ABIN03. The sequence continues at coordinate 1,141 of JAJDNK010000272.1, forward strand.
GATTCCATTAATGTTTTAGCTTGTCGGTTTTCACTTCTCGCAAGAACTGCTTCCCTTCTTCTCATTAATACTCTTCCCCAACGATCAGGTGATGAGTCAAGAAAAATTCCAAAGTTAACTTTACTATCATTTAAATATTGGGTGCCTGAGAATAGTCGTAGATCAGGATCAATCACTTGTGCGAATTTTGATTTCAGCCACTTGTCTGAATATTCAAATGAGAAAACTTCACGACCTTTAGTTATTGTTGAATACAATATTCCCATTAAAGCTGGAGGCTCTTTAATTCCCACCCAATCAGCATATACAAATATTTCTTTTCTTGTTTCTTTCTTTGTCATATCTTTACTTTGTTATTTTCTTTTGGGAGCTCTTTCTTTCACTATTAATTTTACATCTTGTAATTTCCTGCCCAGGAGATCATCCTTAGCAACATTTAATAATTCATTTTCCAACCCAAGCACAGATAAAACCTGGGCGTAGTTACCGATGCTTACATTTGGTCGACCTCTTTCTATATCGTATAATGTTCTTCTAACAATTCCTGCTCTTTCAGCGACTTGCTGGGCGCTTAATTTTCTTCTCAATCGGGCAAGCTTGATGTTTTCTCCAAGCTCTTTTAAGATTTTGTTCGTTTTATATTGTAACATATTTCTTCTTTTCTATAATGTGCAACATACTGCACAAATATAGTACAATTTGGGCAATATAATGCACGTTATTAAAAATATTTTAATAATAACTATTAATTGTAATTAGCGGGAGATTTTATTGAAACAAAGAAGATGTTGTTGCTGAAATAATAAATGATATAATTTTGCTTTCAATCCCTATCAACTAAAGTTTGTAGGGATTTTTATTATTAATCAGAATGAGTTTTTGTATGAACTAATGACAAATGCTTTCTGAATAATCCTGATTCAAAGAATACTGACTGATACGGATCAGCTGGTATTCCAAAATTATCATAATAATAACCATTACTTGTACTATATATACTCTTTTCGTTTCCATAATAGTTTTCATAGACGGGTTCATAAAGCATATCACGTATATTTTTTCTGCCGCTGTTATTGGTAAAAATCCCAAATTGTTTGGATTCCACTTCGATAATCCTATAGATAGAGGGTGCTCTAAAAATCCTGAATGCTGATCAGTCACTGTCAAAATAACAGGATTTAAATTCAGGATAGTTTCGGTAAATTTCCACAAACGCTGATTCTCCATCTCCAGTTCTTTGCACCTTTTTGTCTTATCTACATTTAGCCCAGGTTAGGTTCACGTATTATTCGGTTTTAGATGTTAATTGTTAGGATTTTTTCTGAACACTTCATCGAGTGTTTTTCCATCCTTGTATTTCCAGCTTGTCCATCCATTGGCTGCTCTTCCTAATACTACAACAGCGGCAGCACTAGGTGAGTTAAAGATATAGTCAGATTTGAATACGAGAACATTATCTTCCTTTTCTAATGCCCCTTCTTTTTTCAATCTATTGCGAAGATTCGTTACCCACTCAGGTGTTGAACTTGTTTCCTCCAAATTGCATTTTGAACCTTCAAATACCACCATACCATCAGATGAATATTCGCCCAGACCATTCGCATTTTTACCTTTGCAAAATAAAATATTCTTTTTTGATGGTTTTTTAATTTTTTCAAATAAAGGATAGCCTAATGTTGAGGTTAATATCTTTATAGTTTCGAAGTTATCAAGAAGATCGGCTTCCATTGATTCAGAAGTAAAAGGTTTGTTTGGAATATTTGAGTTTTCCATTCTGAATCTTGTGGCTTCTTTTGCTGAATCGTAACACAACCATTCAAGAAATTTTATGTGGGTTTTTGTGAAATACTGAGTTTTCGATATAACAACAATAGCTATATTCCAGAAATCTTTGGATTTATTTTGCTGCTTCAATCTTGTTTGACACTCCTCAGCTTCACCGACATATAATATATCTTTACTTTCATCATCTGGATTGCCAATTAAGAAATATACACCAACATTTTTTAACTCTTCTCGTTTGAAAGCGGACTCGAGTTTTGATCTTGGAATTAAAATAGCCTGAACAGTTCGACTTGTTATTTCAGCAATTTTTATACTTTGAGGATCTCCATCTGGTAGGTAGATCTGAATGGTTTTCCCTACATTTGATTCCATCATTTTACTCCTCAATTTTAATAGTGGTTTTCAAGCAACCAAATAGCGATTCATATTCTCATAAATTGCTTAATCAAATATCACACCCCCAAGCACATTAGGAAAGAATCAAAGGGGTTATTATCCTAATCGCATTAGAATGTCATTTAAAAATACGGATTAGATAAGATTTGTTCCAATAAAAAAGTTTTATAACTATTTCTTGCAACTTAGAGGAGATTAATCGCATCAACTAAATTTCCCGACTTTAAATGACAATATCTTAGATTATAAATGAGATTGGAGTAATTGATTTGAATCAGATATTTCTGTAGCTTTTATTTAAATGTAAAAACAAAATAATTCTTTAAAAACCGTAAATGAACTAAATTTAAATTCTATGAAAAGAATAGATTTTATAAAAACCACAGCCCTTTCAATTCCACTTACATACTTATTTCCAGCTAACCTTTTTTCACTTGAGCGGGAAAAACCATCAGGCAAAATTGAAAAACGAATTCTTGGTAAGACGGGGGAAAAACTTTCCATAATTGGTTTTGGTGGGATCGTAGTAATGGATGCAAATCCTGAACAGGCTGCTGCAAGAGTCAAAGAGGCTATAGAATATGGCGTCAATTATTTTGATGTTGCTCCTTCTTACGGTAACGCAGAGCTTATGCTGGGTCCCGCTTTGGAGCCTTATCGAAAAAATGTCTTTCTTGCCTGTAAAACAGGTGAAAGAAAAAGAGATGGTTCAAGGAAAGAGCTTGAACAGTCGCTTAAGAATCTACGAACTAATCATTTCGACCTTTACCAGTTACACGCAGTTACAGATTTAAAGGATGTTGATACAATCTTTAGCAATGACGGTGCAATGAAAACTTTTCTGGAAGCCAGAGAGGAAGGGAAGGTTCGTTTTCTGGGTTTTTCAGCTCACTCCGTAGAAGCAGCACTGGAGTTAATGAGCCGTTTTGATTTTGACACTATTTTATTCCCACTAAATTATGCTACCTGGTATGCGGGAAATTTCGGTCCACTTGTAATGGAGAGGGCAAAAGAAAAGGGCATGGGAATTCTTGCCCTCAAAGCAATGGCCAGGCGCCCATGGCAGGAGGGAGCGGAGAAAACCGTTTCAAAAACATGGTATGAACCCCTTACTGAACCTGAGGAAGCTAGGAAAGGTCTGCGTTTTACACTTAGCCATCCTGTTACAGCGGCAATCCCTCCGGGAGATGAAAATCTCTTCTCCCTTGCACTCAGACTTGCACTGGATTTTAAACCACTCGATGCTAAAGAAATCGAAGAAATAAAAATAATGGGGCAGAATACGGAGCCACTTTTTAGATACCCGATGGAAGGGTGACTAAATTGTTTTACTGATCAATTTAATAATAAAATAACACATGATTTATCAAAAATCAGTACCGGGTTTTATAATTGCAATCAAAAAACCCTCTCATAATTGAGAGGGTTTTGAGCTGGTGAACGGACTTTCTCGAAGAGATCACTTCGTGAGAACCGCCGACCGGCTGATTACAAAAAAGCTGACCTTCTTTGTTTATCTTCTGAAATCGAACACTTTTTTTCTATTTCCCTAATTGTACACTAATTCAGGTAAAAGCAATCTCATTGTATATAGAGCTTTAGCGAAGAAGGATCATCTTCTTCGTTTCAACAAAATCTCTCACTCTTAATTGATAAAAATAAACACCGCTTGG
>JAJDNK010000290.1 GCA_022340715.1 bacterium BMS3Abin03
CCTTCGGAAATAAATACTCCACCGGGAATCATAAACTCGGGGACTTTGGACTCAGTTGTTCCTTCAAGATGAGTGATATGAACTTTTGGTTTCAGCATCTTCTTGATTCTGTCCTGCCGTCTAATCAATAGTTTATTTGTAAAATCGAGGAGCTCATCCTCGGTAAACGGCTTTTGTACGTAATCCATTGCGCCAAATTTCATACACTCAACTGCGGTTTCTACAGTTGCATAACCGGTGATAATAATTACATCAATATCGGGACGTAAATGTTTTACAGATTTAGTTACATCCACTCCATCCATCTCAGGCATTTTTAAATCAGTAAATACAAAATCGTAGGAATGATTTTGAATTAATCCAAGTGCTTCTTTTCCGTTTTCGACAGTATCTATGGAAAATCCATCAAGTACGAGAATTTTTCTGAAGCTATCGAGGATAACAGACTCATCATCAACGCAAAGTATTCTCGCCTTTGGAACTTCCACTTCTGCACGTTTTAGTGATTTTGCTTCACTACTGAAATCGAGATTAAGACTGACTTTAAGAGCTTCTTCTCTTTGTTGTCGGACTTTATTATCGCGAACTTTTTTTGCGACATAACGAATTACAATATCCGCTATTACAAATACAATTAATGCAACTATGAACAGTGCCATTTTAATTTCTCCATTGTTTCATTTTTATATTAAAACTTTACTATTTAATTCAAATATTAATATTTGTTTATTACATTCTATCGCTGCTGCAAGGAATAAGATATTTCATTTCATATCCGATATCGGATGGGATTATTCTGTAAATCCATCCCTTGAAGTATGGATCTTTTTCCAGTAACGCAGGCTCGGTTAACAACTTTTCGTTTCTTTCAATAATTCTTCCTCCAATAGGTGCCAAGCAGTTATGAATTAATCCATTCTCCGCTTCGAACTTTGCACAGGAATTACCCTGAACAACAATATTTTCCGATTCCATCATTTCAATATTATTAACACTATGAAGAGTTCTTAAAAACATATCTGTTACTCCAATCACCGCAGTTCCCTGAGTTTCAAGATTCATCCAGCTAATATTGCCCAATCTTTTATATCGTGGAGGACATGGAACATGTATTACTGAACTTTCTTTATTACCTTTTTTATCATTTTCAATTTTTAACTGAATCTTACCGTATTCAATAGCCCTGTAAATTGCACTTATTATCTCCTCAAAAGTAAATGGTTTTGCGATAAAATCAACAGCACCTTTGTATAAAGAATTTACAGCATTTTCTGCTGTCGAAAATCCGGTAATCATAATAACCGGGATATTTTTATGATCACTATTTAATTTATCGAGTAATTGGAACCCATCCATCTCAGGCATCATAATATCGCAAAGTATAGCAGAATAATTATTTTGATTGATCTTTAATAACGCTTCTTTTGCATCAAGAACAGTATCCACTTTAAATCCTTCTGACTCAGCAATTTTGGATACTGCGTCAAGTATAACCTGTTCATCGTCAATTATTAATATGTCTCTCTTGTTGCTCACAAAAACTTAAAATATTTTATATTGGTAAACGAATTTTAAATGTTGTTCCTCTTCCTATTTCGCTATCCACGTTTATTGTCCCGTTGTGATTATCAATTATGCCCCAGATAACAGCTAATCCAAGTCCTGTTCCTGATTGTCCTTTCGTACTGTAAAAAGGTTCAAAAATCTTAGCAAGGTCTTCTTTTTCAATTCCACATCCATTATCTGATATCTTTACTTCAACAAACTCTTTTTTTCCAGCATCATCTTCTTCCGCCCATTTTTCCCATCCGCAATCTGAGTTTGTGCAAGCTTCGAACATTCCCTGCGAAGGTATTTCAAACGAAAATATCGTCGAATTACATTTAGGACATTTCTTATCATCGCTGATTAATGAAGTATTACATTTGGGACAGGAAACCTGAACTGATTTTCCTTTTTTGATTTCAATTCCGAAGTGATGTCTGTGTTTTCCGTACACAGGATCAAGATTCATTAAACCTTCCTCACCATTTGAATTGATCTTTACTTTAACCGTTGGCAATCCGTCAATTTTTATTTCATTATCCATCAGGTCATGCCGCTTTGGACAAATTGCTCTCTTAATTTGGGATGTTCCAAATGATGAAAGACTAATTGATGAAGAAGAAATTTTAATAGTCCCGCCATCCTTTCCGATCGCATCCGAGGCATTTACAATAAGGTTGATAAATACCTGCTGAACCTGGTTTGTATCAACCGTTACCTGTGGCAGATTCGATTCTAGATTTTTTTCAAGTTTAATCTGTTTTAATGAAAGTTGATTGTTTATTACGCTAATTGCCTGCTCAATAATTTCATTTATATCTGCGTGTTGTTTTTTAGGTACTGATTGACGTGCAAAGTCGAGAAGACTTTTTACTATTTCCCTGCTTCTTTTTGTTTCTCTTACAATTACCTGCAAATCTTCCTGAACTTCCGGATTGCCTTTAGTCCGCTTTAACAGGAAACTGCTATAGGTAAGTACTCCCGTAAGTGGATTGTTTATTTCATGTGCAACTCCGGCAGCAAGTCTACCAAGAGAAGCCATCTTGTCGGATTGAAATAATTGCATCCGGGCTTCGGCAAGTTTTTTAGTCATATTATTAAAAGACATTGCAAGTATTCCAAGTTCGTCTTTACCAAGGCTTTTTATTGTATAATTTAAATTCCCTGTACTCACCTGATTGGTAGCAGTAACCAATTCCTTTACCGGCTTACCGATCCATTTTCTTACAAAAAAACCAATGATAAAGCTCAGAGCAACAATTGCAATTATTGCGAAAATAATAAATCTAAATTCACTGTTCGATATCTGGCGATCTACATCTGTCAGATCCATTTTTACATCGAGTACACCAAGTACTTTTTGTTCTTTCGGATGAGCATGACAATCTGCGTTCCAGCAGGATTTATCATTATATATAGGATTGATAACACCGAGTATTCGCGAAGAATCGGGATGAATTTTATAAACGCGAACTCTTTCATTTATCGGAAGTCTTTCGAGAGGTTTATCCGCAGTATGGCAGGCATAACAACTTTCAGCTTGTTTATCAACCATCTTACCAATCAGGTCATTCTGGGAAGAAAACATTATACGACCTTCTTTATTCAACACCCTTATCTCACGTATGCTGGTCTCCTGTGAAATTGCATTTATGATAGTATGGATTTCTTCCCTTTTGTTTTGCAGCATACTAGAGTGAGTACTGTTCTTTATGGTCTCACTTAGTTTGTTTGCCTGTATCTCTGCTTGAGAAAGCAATACATCACTTTGAGCCTGAATGCTAAAGTAAGAAAAAGCACTGATTATAACTATCGTGATTATGCCAACAGCTACTATAAGCTTTAATCCTATTTTCGATATAAAGTCTTTCGATTTCATTTCTTAAACTTACACACAGTTAACTAAAATTAGTTAACCAGTTTTCCTGGTTTGTTATTAGGAAAATTTTTATCATCGTGACAATTTCCGCAGGATGGTCTTCTGCTGAAGTCCCTATCAAGATGACAATCCGAACAATCGAATTCAATATGGATTTCATCAAGCATTAAACCTGTTACTTTGTGATCGAATGTCTCTGAATTCCAGTTGCGATGACAACTAACACATTCATTTTCCAACTTTGTAAACCCTTTATCCTTTGTATGACAAGCCGTACACTCAAGCTTCAAATGGTTTTTATTCAAGGCCCAACCGGTTCTCAGACTATGATCAAATGGTTTCATTTCAGAATTTTTATGGCATAGAGAACATTTATCATTTTCATGACAGCCAAAACACCTCTGATGCCGTTCAGTTTCAGATATATTTACCATTATCGGCTTATCAAAATTATGCTGTTTCCCGTTTTTAACTTTTGCAGGATCATGGCAACTTATACAATTTTCATTTTTATGGCAGGAAATACAATCCAAACCGAAAATATTTATATGCTGGTCGTGAAAGAATGTAACCAGTTTTCCTTCTTTACAATCAGTTTGATAAATAATTTTCACAGGTTTCTTAACTTCGGGATGGGTTTTTTGTGTAAGCTCTGATGATATTTCCGACCTGTCGAATGATTCATTTCCTTTCTTTTCTGCATGACATGAAGTACAATCATTTTTATGACTCCATTGTCTGTGGCAATCGAGGCACTGCTGATGATATGCTGCCATTAAGTCCGGTTTACTTATATCTGTTCTTTTTCTCTTTTCAGAATGACATTGATTACAGCGAAGGATAGGTCCCAGGGTATTATAATGATGACAGGCAAGACAACCACCGGTCATATCTGACATTTGCGCATGCAGCTTATGCGTAAATACGACAGGTAAATATCTGTTCTCCAGTTCGTCCATTATAAAAATATCGGGACCTGTTTCTGAAGAAGGGAACTCTTTCTGCATTTTTGGTCTCGGACATTCTATAAGGCAAGGATCATTTTTTGTAGGGACCTCGCATGTATGGCAGGTGTTGCATTCAAGATTTACCTGGTTGTGAATCACTTCCTGTGGAAAAGAAAAAGTAGATAAGGATAAATATGTAATTACTATAAAAACAAAATATTTCATTTCTCTTCTCCCCTAATTGCATACTTGGTTTTTGGCATTAACTTCTTGTCAGGAATACTGATTACCGGGAAGAACATTACAATTACCCTGTACAAAAGAACAAGTATAGCTATAAAACCAATTGTAACAGATATTTCGCCTATGGATGGGAAATATTTATTCAGAGCGTAAGGAGGTGTGTAAGCAACGAGAAAATTATTTATCCTGTTAAGAAAAACACCGAATACAACAAGGCTAGCCGCAATAAACAACAGGAGCCGTGAATTTAAAACTTTTTCCGAAAAGAACATTCTCAAAGGGATTATTACACCTAAAACAACTTCTAACATAAACATTACACTTGCAGTATTAATTTCAGTTAGATAAACATATGTTCCTCTTATCGCCATATCAATTATCTTAATAGCTAAATAAATTACCAGTAGAGGACCAACCATTCTTCCCAGGTTTGAAAGCACTTTCATTTCCGGCTTTAATCCAAGTGAACGTGATGCTAAAAGCGATTCAAAAATTATCATTGGAAAACCTACAGCAATAGCGGAAATCAAAAACAATAAAGGTAAAACCGGTGTTTGCCACAAAGGATGCATTTTAGGACCGGCAATTACCATCAATGTTCCCAGGGAAGACTGATGAAGTGTTGAAAGGACAACACCTGCAATTATAAAAACAAACATTGTTTTGCTTAATCCCCTGTCAAGAAAACGAAGAATTGCATCTAAGGGAACATTCAGAAAAGATAATCTACCTTTTAAGTTTACATGTCCAATAAATCGTTCTGTTACGATGGGTAAGAACTCTATATAAAGAACTGTAGCATATATCATTACACACAGACCTACTTCAAACAGAGGAGAAGTACCATTCCAGAAAATTAAGGGGTGCCAGATGAAATAATATCTACCGAGATCAACGAAAACACCAATTGCAACAAACGTATATCCAAGCATCGCTGTAATCAGTGCAGGTCGCAAAATGACTTTGAATTCTTCCTTATGAATTATATGACCAAGTGCGGCGCTAGTAAATCCGCCGGCAGCAAGAGCAACACCACATGCAACATCGATTGCAATCCATATTCCCCATGGATGTTGATTGTCAAGATTAGTCATCGAACCTATTCCGAAAAAAAAGCGTATGGCGAGAAATACCATAGCATTGAGAGCTAAAATTAAAAGTACAACTACTCCTGGAGTAATAAATTTTTTCTTTATCGGGGTAGGATTCATGAGATATTCCATAATTACTTTTCCTCCCCATTATTTTTACTTCTATTTATCCACATTACACTGCCAAGCAACGCAAACAAAGCTATAGGGGGAATAAAATAAGAGAAAATCCCATGTTGTATCGCTTCTGTGACACCCGGTGCAGGATCGCGTCCTAGTTTCGGAAAATCAAGCTTACCAAAATCTTGTCCTGCTAAATACAACCATGAGGTGCCCCCAATCTCAGCTTCACCAAGAATATGATTGTAATATTTATCTGGCTGTCTTTTTATTCTTTGCTTTGCTATTTCAATAAGTTCATTTCTATTACCGTAAGTAAGTGCTTCGGTAGGACATACCTCAACACAAGCAGGTAGTTTACCTTCTTTGGTTCTCTCAAAACAGAAATCACATTTCATAATTTTGGGTTGTACGGCTTTACTATACTCGAATGAAGGAACCTGGAACGGGCAAGCCACCATACAATACCTGCAGCCGATACATTTATCTGTATCCCAGGTAACAGCACCTTCCGGGTGTTTTGTAAACGCACCGACTATACACGCAGAAACACAAGCAGGTTCCTCACAATGCATGCATTGCACTTTTACATCTGTTGGTAATAAAGGATTATTAGGATTATCATATTCATTTACAACGGTAAGAGCATGTTCGTCAGGTCTTCTTTTTTTATCATAAACAGAACGGTCCAAGTAAGAGTCAATCGGTTTGGTTGGTAATCCGTGAGTTGTTTTACAAGCCCATTCACAACTGCGGCAACCGATGCAAACAGTCGTATCAACCAGAACGCCCATTCTGTTTTCTGAAGGTCCGTCTAAAGAAGCTGCTTTATTCTTTTTAGATGAAATGCCAGTTATTCCTGCGGTAAGCAACAACGAAGTTTTGAAAAAATCCCTTCGGTTTTGAAATCCCATTTTGCTCTCCTGATTGAAAATATAAAGTCTTTACGTTGGCTATTTATCGCTGCGAAAAGTATTAAATACCATACCACATTAATAATTGTCAATTTTGAAATAGTGTTTAAGAGAATTTTACTTTAATTCAATAATTGGCTAATACTGACATTCCATTTTATACATTGATAAGTAAGTGGTTTCTTATTAATGATAAGAGAAAAATAAGTTTTTTATCAGTTCCGAGAATATTTAACAATATTTGCATTTAATGATTTTTGTCAATTTTGTTTGCAGATGACCCTCATAAATTTTTATTAATTGATTAACGGAATAATTCGATAAGAATTAGAAAGGTACCTTGTTCGCTAAGGTTTAATTTATAATTACCAACCATTGTTATTTATGAAATGTACCTAGACAACTTCACATCCGGATTTTTCAGTTGTTTGAATGTTCCTTCCAGGTTTTACCTTAACAACAATAATTTCTTAACATCAACGTAACTGCCTGCCTGTAACCTGTAGAAGTAAATTCCCGTTGAAAGTTTATAAGCGTTGAACCTCACCTTATATGAACCAGCAGATTTTTCACCATCAACAAGATTCGCTACTTCACTACCACGAACATCATAAACTTTTAGCGATACAAATTCACGTTCAGGTATTTCAAATTCAATTGTTGTTACCGGGTTAAATGGATTAGGATAATTCTGCCTGAGTTTGTACGATAATTTTTTATTGAACTCATTTATATCATTAATATTCTTAATGGTATCGGCTTTACCTTTAAGTGCCATAACCTGAGCAATTCTGCTTGTATCGGTATCCGATCGTATATGTAGAACATCTTTGAATTCCCCATATTTATCCGGAATAAAATTTACACTAATTGGAGTTGATCCCAAAGGTGGAATGATAAAAGGCAGCGAATCCAATGTAACACTAAAAACAGAATCGGTATTATAGAATCCTGTTATATTTAATGAATCGGATGAGTTATTAATTATTTCAATAATAGAAGATAAGGTATCACCGACATAAACAGAATCAAAAAACAGTGAGTCAGGATTTGTTACAAACAGATTTGTTTTCCAGGGAAATTTAAATGCCCGGTAGCTAAGGGCACTATCCTGTAAAGAAAGTTCCAACTCAACTGTACCGTCTCCATTGATTTCTGTTATTGCACGCGGATCCGTAAAACTCCATCCCCAACCAATTATTTTACTATCATTCGAAAGTTCCTGAACATTTCCCATCGCAAAAGAAAATGTTCCCGGATCATGTTGATAATCCCATATCAGTTCTGCTGTTGTATCTATTTGATCAAGACGATACTCAAGTCCCCTTGAGACAGAGGGAATGTGGAGATTACCGTTATCGAAAAGGCTATAATTTCCGTTAACCAACAATCTTATATGATGCTGATGAGAAAATGTAATTGGATCATTTATAAATGTGAATTGATTGTTTTTTGATTTTGCACCTCCCCACCTCCAGATAATATCTCCGGTTTGTCTGTCTATTTTTGTTATCTCATCCATATGTCTGCATGAAATCAGCAGATTACTATCAGCATCTACTTCAATTGCATTGCCATGAACGTAATCAATATAAGATGCGGTTAAATTTATATCTTCAGTTGCATCGGTAATTTTAAAGTGATCCCAACTTCGCCACTGAAAAATCACATTCTTACCGGAGTCAATTTCCTGCACAATTAATCCAGTAACAAGTGCGTTCGGATTTCCGCCATTAACAATTGTATCCATTCTCACACGCTGATTATCATAAGCCTGTAACAATGCATGCCCGTTTGGTAAAAGTCTTAATTCATGAATATCAGTCTCATATCCATTTCCTGTATAAAAAGTATCAACAATTGAATAAGATGAGTCCATTGCGTAAAACTTAGAAGTTTCCAGATCATAATAAGTAAGCAATCCATTTGGCTGAATTTTCCAGTCGGCTTTAACACCATGAGTTCTTTTATAAAATACCGGTATCCCGGTGTTATCAAGAATTAATAAATAACCTATATTTTGTGACGGGTAATAGAATGGTGCAAGAAAATAATATCCTGGTGAAGGATTGTTGGAAGTTACAATTGTAGTGATTGGAAAATCAGGAGGATATTCATTTGGTTTCCCATTAATAATAATATTACTTCCTTTAACAGAACGATGCTGCTTTTCTATATCTTCTATTCCCAATCTTTCACTTATGTTTATGCTTTTGTTAAGTGAAGGGTCACTTTCACTGATTTTAAACTGAAAGCTAAAATCAGGAAGTTTATCGCCGTTACTCATATATATTCCTCCATTGAAATTAAAGTAAACTGTTTCACCACACCTAAACTTTTTTTCAGGATAAATAATAACGGTTTTGCCATCATCTACAAGTTTAATTCTAAATTGATGATCACCACTTTTTGATCCGGTTATCCTGATTTTATTGAAAGACAAAGTAGGGGAATCAATTAAATTTCCCTCTCTAATTATAATATTAGTTTCCGGCCTGTTCATCGAAGAACCCGGTACAGGAGAAATATATTGATACTTCTGTATACTTGTGTTTTGAGAAAACAGAGATGTTGAAACAAAAGAGAATATAATCAAACATTTAATAATTATTTCAAAAGAGATAATTTTAAGAATATACATAATGAAATTCGGATTTTATATCTGTTCTATTTTAACAACAATAATTTTTTAGTATCAATATAATCACCTGCCTGTAACCTGTAAAAGTATATTCCCGTTGAAAGTTTGGAAGCATTGAATTTTACCTTATATGAACCGGCGGATTTTTCTCCATCAATAAGATCTGCTACTTCACTGCCTCTAACATCAAAAACTTTCAGAGAGACAAACTCCCGCTCTGGTATTTCAAACTCAATTGTTGTGACCGGATTAAATGGATTGGGATAATTCTGCTTGAGTTTGTATGATAATAAGTTGTTCATTCTTTTAACACCTGTAGTTAATGTGTCAGCATTACCTTTAAGTGTCATCACCTGTGCAACTCTACTTGTATCTGTATCCGATCGTATATGTAGAATATCTTTGAAGTCTCCATATTCATCAGGAATAAAATTTATAGTAAAAAGTGTTGATCCAAAAGGTGGAATGATAAGTGGCAACGAATCCGTTGTAACGCTAAAAGCAGAATTTGTATTATAGAATCCTGTTATAGTTAGCGAATCAGATGAGTTATTAATTATTTCAACAACAGCGGATGAAGTATTCCCAACATAAACAGAATCAAAAAACAATGAATCAGGATTTGTTACAAAAAGGTTTGTTTTCCAGGGAAATTTAAAAGCACGATAGCTCAGAAAGTTATCAGGTAGTAAAAGCTCTAATGCAACTGATCCATCATCACTTACCTCGGTAACAGCTCGCGGATCGGTGAAACTCCAGCCCCAACCAATTATACTTCTATTATTTGAAAGTCTTTGATTGCTTCCCATTGCTACAGAATATGTAGTGGGATTATATTGAAAACTCCATACTAACTCTGCTGTTTTATTAACCTGATCAAGATGATACTCGAGCGCCCTTGAATTGGTTGGGATGTGCAGATTACCATTATCAAAGAGGGTATAATTTCCGTTTGGTAATAATCTTATATGATGTTGATGTGAAAATGTAACTGGATCGTTAATAAATGTAAATTGATTGTTTTTTGAACCGGTTCCGCCCCATCTCCAGATAATATTTCCGGTTTCCCTGTCTATTTTTGTTATCTCGTCCATATGTCGGCACGAAAGCAATAAATTACCATCCGTATCAACCTCAATTGCATTGCCATGAACATAATCAATAGTAGATGAGGTTAAATTAATATCACGTGTTGCATCAGTGATCTTAAAATGATCCCAGCTACGCCATTGAAAGATTACATTCTTATCAGCATCAATTTCCTGTATAATGAGACCGTCCACAATTGTATTAGGATTACCTCCTGTAACTATCGTGTCCATCCTAACTGATTGTCTATCGTTGGCAATTAATAATACATGGCCATTCTGCAATATCCTTAATTCATGAAGATTTGTTTTGTATCCATTCCCTGCCTGTATTGTATCAACAATCGAATAAGATGAATCCATTGCATAGAAACTGATATCTGCCAAATCAAAGAATGTAATCTGTCCATTTGGCTGAAGCTTCCAATCAATTGTAAGTCCGTTTCGGCGTCGATAAAAAATTGGAATCCCGTTATTGTCGATAATTGTTAAATAACCAAATGGTATGAGAGATTCTAAAATTGGAGCGATGAAAAAATATCCCGGTGAAGGATTGCTGGAGTTTTTAATAGTGATAGCTGGAAAGTCTGAAGGATAATTATCTGAGTTTTGGAATGTGATTATTACACTTCTATTTTCCGGAATCTGTAATCCTATTTCGTTTCCCAGATCCAGAATCTCATCAGCATTGGTTTTAAAATTAAGGGATGGATCCGTTTCTGTAATTCTGAATTGAAAATCAAATCCCGGAAATTCAATACCCAAGTTGCTTAATATACCATCAGAATAATAAATTTTAACAGTTTCGCCAAGACTAAATTTTGATATTGGATTAATAAGTATTGTTTTATCATCATCAGCAAGTTTAATTATAAAAGTATGATCCCCACTTTTGGTTCCAACTAATTTAAAACTCTCAGAAGACAAAGATTGAGGATTAATAAAACTCCCTTGCCTGATTATAATATTTGTCTCGGGCATATTCATTGAAGAATTAGGAACCGGAGAAATATACTGATACTTCTTCAAGCCAGAATTTTGGGCAAATTGAAATTGTGAAATGAATAGAATTATCAATAAACATTTCAATAATGATATAAAAAAAGAAGGTTTCAAAATTCCCACTACAAATCCTGATTAATAATTATGAGTGATCTTAAAGGATGTCGGTTGAACTAATTTATCTTACAATTCAATTTAATGATTTTTACTTCACGTTTGCCCGAACAAGGAAATGACTATTTAATTGTATGCTCTCTTCCACAGCGTGGGCAATAAACTTTGTCTTTCTTATAGTCGGGTGGAATTTTAATCTTAACCCCACAAGGACAATTTATAAAGGAATAATCATTCAGTTTCATTATTAAATCTCCCACATTGCGCTGGCTTTTTTTCTGAGTTAAACCGGCAAGCGGAATTCCTGTGGCTTCCCTTAATCCTAAAGGAGTTACATCTTTTAATGCGGATTGAGGAATAATCTTGGAAGTTTTTCCTTTAACCTTGTTAAATGCATTTTGATACTCTGCAAAATCGGCAGAGTGTGCAATGCCTCTTAATATTCTTATTCTTTCCGAAACTGGTGGATGGGTACTTGTAAGATCGTGAAGTTTCTCACCTTTTTTCTTTAATGGATTGGCAATATACATTGCTGCGGTTACTTTATTTGCTTTAGGCATATCGATTGTAGACTGGGAAATTTTTTCAAGTGCAGATGCCAGGCCTTCAGGATAACGCGTTAAACGTACTGCAGAAGCATCGGCAAGATATTCTCTCTTCCTGGATATTGCAAAGTAAAGAAGTTGAGCAGCTATGGGCCCAAGAATTGCAAATATAATTGCGATAGCTAGGAAGATTAATTGTGCCTGCCCACTGTCTCTTGAAGAACGTGATCGGTAACGACCGCCTCCGCCAAACCAAAGACTTCGTATAAACACTTCCGAGATTAAAACGATTGCCCCAAGCATTATCCCGGAAACAGTCATAAATAAAATATCACGGTTAACGATGTGAGACATTTCATGTGCAATAACACCCTGCAATTCATCCCTGTTTAATCTTCCCAGCAAACCCGCAGTAACAGCTATAGCTGTGTTATCCGGTTTTATTCCTGTTGCAAAAGCATTTGGTGCGGCGGAATCAATAATATAAATCTTGGGCATATAAGGGTGTCCGGAAGCAATTTTCATTTCTTCTACTATGTTGAACAATTGGGGATGAACCTGCTTGGTAACTTCTTTTGCACCGCTTACGGCAAGAAGAATCTTGCTGCCGCTTGAAAACGCAATTAAATAAAGGATTCCCCAGATAATGAATGCAATAACAACTCCAATTATTCCCCCGCCATTAGGATAATAAGCACTACCCAAAATATAACCAAGAAGTACCAGTATCATACCCATGGTTATGATAAGAACCGTGGATTTACGTTTATTTGCCTGAATTAATTCCCACATAAAATGGTTCCGGAGACAATATTAAAAACTAACCTTAGGAACTTCTCTTTCAGTTGCTTCTTCTATTTCAAAGAACTCTTCTGCTTTAAAGTTGAACATTCCGGCTATAATGTTTGATGGAAACATCTGAATCTTATTATTGTAGAAAAGTACCTGGTCGTTATAATTCTGGCGCGAGAAAGATATCTTATTTTCAGTTGAGGTCAACTCTTCCTGCAAAGACAAAAAGTTTTGATTTGCTTTCAGATCAGGATAGTTTTCAACTACAAGATTAAACTTGCCAAGTGCTTTTGTTAATTCACCTTCAGCTTTTGCTTTATCTCCCACAGATTCCGCTTCAACAGCCTGGCTTCTTGCTTTGGTAATATTTTCAAGTGTGTCACGTTCATGATGCATATAACCTTTTACTGTTTCTATCAGGTTAGGAATCAGGTCGTGCCGTCTCTTAAGCTGAACATCTATTTGCGACCATGCATTTTTTACCTGGTTCCTCAGCTTTACCAGGGAGTTGTACATAGAAATCAAGAATAACGCTACAACTACTATTAGTACGATTAAAATTATAATCGCAGTCATTTGTTTTCTCCATTCTGATTATTGGTTAATTTTTCACCGAATAAGTCATTCAAATGTCGGACAACCTTCTCCTCCCCGGATGAGAGTTCAATTACACTTTTTAATTCTCCTTTATCAAACCATAAACCATGACCAGCAGGACATTTATCTATTAAGACTTCCTTATGCTCACCCACGTGAACCTTATCCATTTTTTTCTTACAAATTGGACATTTATATTTTTTTTCAGGGTAGTCTGCCTCAATTTGAAAAGAAGATAAAACTCTTTTTCTTTCATTTTCATCTTCTATTAATAATTCAAGTTCACCGCCGTCCAGCCAGATACCTTTGCAGTCAGGACAATAATCAATCTCAATTTCGTTCAATTCAAGAACGATCATTGGTTCGTTGGAAACCGGGCATATCATAATCTAATCCACTTCATTTTCATAAGAAACATAGTAAAAAATGCTGAAATTTTAAAAGCAAATCGGTTTTCACAGATTCCTTTCAATTAAAACAGTGAATATGTAAAACCAAGCTGCAGTGCCTCTTTAATCTGTCGTTTTAATGATTGGTCTTTTTCATAAATTAATAAAAAATTAAAGTTAACATTTACATAATCATTAACTTTTGCCGTTATAATATTATCCCATCGAACATCCCACTTATCCAGTTCATTAAATCGTGTAAATAAACGCAAATATCCATCGTAAGTCATATTCTCAAGAAATTCATATTCCACTTCAGTAACAGATTCGAGACCACTCTCAAATTTAAATTTTTCAATTTCGTCCATTGTCTCAGGATCATCGGAATATAAAGAAGCAAACTTGTCGGCAACTGTTTGTTTAAACGCAATACCAATTCTCTGCCGAATTCCTTTATCCTCATCATAAGCAAAACCGAGACCCTGGGTAAAATAGGCTGGATCAAAGAAGTCGGCAATTTGCATTGCCGGATCGGAACCATAATTATAGCCTTTTGTTATAGCTGTTCTGAAAGTAGCATCCACATAAGGATTAACTTTCCACCCCAAGCGGTGAATAAGTACACTTTCGTAATAAATTTCATTATCATTTGTTCTATATCCCTGGTTGCCTATTTTAGATCTGCCGTAAGTTAGCTTCAGACTATTGGTCCATTTCCACGGCATTCCAATGTAATCCAATTTGAGATTAGAAAAGATTGTAAACGATAATGAATTATCCCCGCCCTGAGTCCAGTTCGAAAATGCTATCTGGCTGAGATTCAAACCAACTACACCTCCAGGTGTCCATAATGTGTCTTTCTTTTCTTCATCACTTTTAGCAGTTGTAACTGTCGAAAAAAATAGTAACAAAATAAATAAATGGATGACTTTCATTCTCTCCTCCTAATTAGAGTTATTCCAACAAATTTTGAATAAATGCTTAGAAATAGATAAAAAACCGAGGCGATAATTTACATATAAAACTGAAGTAGTTAAATATAAATTTGACTTAAATTTTGTCATTTTTCGGTTGAATTTTATGAATCTTCTAAAAATTTTTTCAGAGAATTCAGGTTCAAATCAGCCGCAAAAATGAGAACAACACCACGATTACAGACTTCTTAATCCCTTTGTTTTTGTTTGCATTATTGAACAATTTTACGTGTTAACAGGGAAGTAATTTTATGAAGAAGAGCGAGAACTCCATCTTTTTTCCAATTCTTTTAAATCTTCAAAAATTCCCCTGTTTAATAGTTGGTGGTGGGAAAGTAGCTCATCGAAAAGTTCAGTCCCTTCTAATGTTTAGTGCAAAAATCACCGTTATTTCACCTAGAATCTGTAAGCCACTTAAAGAACTTCACAAATCGAAAAAAATAAAAGTAATTACAAAATCTTATTCAAAAGAACACCTAAAAAACTTTAAAATTGTTTTCAGTACAACAAATAATAAAAAAGTTAACGAACAGGTTCGTAAGGACTGTAACAATGAAGGTGTTCTTTTAAATGTGGCAGATAATCCTTCCTTGTGTGATTTTATTTTGCCTGCAAATGTTAAACGTGGAGCTTTAACCGTATCAATTTCTTCCCAGGGAAAAGCTCCTTTTATGGTCAGCGAGTTGAAGAAAAAATCTGAACATATTTTTTCACCAGTTTATATCAACATAATGGAATTAGCAGGTGAATTCAGAAATAGATTGTTAACAAATGGAAAATTCAAATCACCCAAAAGCAAAACAAAGGCTTTCAACAAATTTCTTATGATTGATTGGGAATTGATACTTGAACAGGAAGGGAAAAATAAAGCACATAAACATTTGCGCGAAATCCTAAAAGACTTCAAATAATTGTTGGTTCTTTGAGATGTAAAAATGAGAGAATTCCAAAAGACTTTAAAAAACAGAGTAATATTTTCTTTCGTTGTAATTATTATTCTAATTCTTATTAGCGGTATACTCGGCTGGTTTCTTACGAAACAAGTAGAAAGAAGCGATAGCATTATAGAAACCGTTCATAAATTTAAAGAAGATGAACTTCAGTTAAGAAGAGAAGAAAAGAATCTTATTATCAGAGGTTATTCACAACAGAGATTGGAAAGATGGCAAATTGCTAAAGAAGATTTTAACCAGCGCTTTGGCGAACTGGTAGGGATGGGTGCATTATCCAAAGATGAGATTAAAAAATTAAAAGCTAATATCTCTGAAATGTCCAAAACATACAATCAGTTTTTCCATGATATTCAAAATCACAAACTAAGTAATGATGAAATTACACAATACGATGATCATTTTAAAAAGCTAGGCAGAGGTTCTCTGGTTATAATAGAGAATATCTTAAAAAATGAAATGAAAAATTCAACAAAGGTTAATTCAAGAACCGATGTGCTTATAATAATATTCTCCATTGTGTTTGTTTTAATTGCTGCCTTTTTAGTAGTGAACGTGTTAAAAAATTTATAACAATTTGAGTTTATTCAAAATGGCTGGAACAGGAAAAGTTTATTTAGTAGGAGCAGGACCGGGTGATTGCGGACTTTTAACAGTAAAAGGATTTGAAAAATTAAAAACTGCAGATGTTGTGGTTTATGATAGATTGATTAATAATGAATTACTATCCTGCTGTAAAAAGGATTGTGAAAAGATCTTTGTTGGAAAAGAATCCGGTTATCATCCTATTGAACAGGAAAAGATAACAGAGATTTTATTAAAGAAATCGCAGGGTGGTTATAATGTTGTTCGGTTGAAAGGGGGAAATCCTTTCATCTTCGGCAGAGGTTCTGAAGAAGCTATTGAATTGAAAAAGGCCGGCATAGATTACGAAATAATTCCCGGAATAACTTCCGGACTTGCGGCACCAATCTATAGCGGCATTCCAATTACACAAAGAGGTCTTATTACACAATGTGTTTTTGTAACAGCTCATGAATGTCCCGGTAAACCCGGGACACAAGTCGAGTGGGAAAAACTCGCCAAACTAAAAAATACGTCGCTCATTATTTATATGGGAGCATCGAGAATTGCAACGATTAGTGAAAAATTAATAGAATACGGTATGGACCCGTCAATGCCTGCTGCAGTAGTTGAGAATGGGACACTTCCAAAACAAAGAACAATTACTGGTCGTCTTGATTCCATTCCTGAAATATTTAAAAAAGAAAATTTTCATGCACCTGCAATTATTATAATAAGTCCTGCAATTTCACTTAGAGATGAAATATCATGGTTCGAAAAGAAACCGCTACTAAATAAAAGAATAGTTATTACCGGCGAGAAAACTCAACAGGATAAATTATATACTGAACTTAGTGAACTTGGTGCGGAGGTCATAAGACTTCCCTTTATCAAAACTCAGATCAAAAATCCCTGTATAGATATTCAGGAACTATTTACAAAAAATAATTTTGAATGGATTTTGTTCACAGGAGAAAACGAGGTTAACTCATTCTTTGAAATATTAAAAGGGAAAAAGTTCGATTCAAGAATATTTGGAAATAAAAAAATCGCATCCATTGGCTCTGCAACATCAAAAGCGCTTGAAACTTATGGCCTTACCGCGAATTACTCCAGGGAAAATTCCACTTCATCATCACCAACTGTGAATGAATTTAGCAATTTTAATATGAATGGATACAATTTATTATGGATAAAAAATTTCGACGAACACCAGCAGGTACCTGTTGAATTTAAAAGTGTAGAGGAAAGAATAAAAACAATTAATGTTTGTGAATATCTTCCTGATAATCCCGATTCAAATGTAGTTGCAGATATAGAGAAAAATGGTGCTGATATTTTTGTTTTCACTACCCCTGCATCAATAGTAAATTTCTTTAATCTATTTAGTCATGAGACCGTAACAAAAACTATAAACAATGCAAAGGTGCTGGTAACTAATCCTGCAGCGGCTAGTGTTTTATGCTATAAGAATCTCAAGAATATAATTGTATCATCCAAACAATCTGCTCAGGGAATTTGTGAAGTTATCAATAGCTTGTTTTAACGGTGGAATAAATGAACGTCTTTAATATTAACTTACCCGTAGTAGGAGTTCAATTTAATATTCTGATATTAGTTTTAATTGGATTCTGTGTAGGTGTCATTGCAGGATTTTTTGGTGAGGGCGGTGGCTGGTTTGTTACACCAGCATTAAACATCTTCGGATTTCCTATGGCCTATGCAATAGGAACATGTCTTTCCAATATTTTCGGTCAATCGATCGGGGCGACAAAAAGACACCAACGAATGGGTAACATCGATTGGAAATTGGGTCTTATTTCCGTGACAGTTTCTATTGTTGGATTTGAAATTGGTTCCCAAGTCGTCCTAGCGTTGGAAAAAACAGGCAATGCAGGGAATATTATCCGTTGGTGCTATGTTGTGTTTCTATCCGGCTTAAGCTGTTTCATGTTTTATGATTATTTCGTACTTCAAAAACGCCAGCTGAATGATGAAAATGAAATCCCAGGTACTCCAGTTGAAGATATACAACCTTGCAGAAGTAAAATAGCTGAAAGATTGTATATTATAAAGCTTCCCCCGATGATTTCATTTCCCATTTCACAAATTAAGGCTGTTTCACTCTGGATAATTATTGCAATCTTTTTATGCACCGGATTTTGCTCAGGGCTTTTAGGAATCGGTGGTGGATTTATCATTATGCCCACTCTTATTTATTTGATTGGTCTTCCGACAATTATAGCAGTGGGAACAAGCTTAATTACTGTTCTCTTTAGCTCTGCATACGGATGTTTTATATATGCTGTTAATGGTCGTGTAGAATTAGTTGCCGCCGTAATTTTGCTTATAGGTGCATCAATAGGTGTTCAAATCGGAGCCACCGCCGTTAAATATATTAAAGGATACGGGATAAGACTGTTGTTTGCAATTATGATTGCCTTTGCTGCGTTATCTGTAATCACCGAACAGTTTTATAAGATGACGGGAAAATCATTCTTTCAGACTATGGCTGAAATTATTTTGTTAGGAACAGCTCTAATCATCACCACGATAATCTTAAGTAAGCTTTACATCGAAATAAGAAAAGAACGAGGAAGATATTAATGCCGATAAAAGCACAAAAGAAAAGCAAAAAATAATATGGATATTTTTAACATTAGTCTTCCCGTTGCCGGAATAGAATTTAATGTGCTGCTTTTGATTGCCATTGGATTTTGTGTTGGTGTTCTCGGTGGTTTTTTTGGTGTTGGCGGCGGTTGGATTGTTACTCCCGCACTTAATATTTTCGGTTTCCATATGGCTTTTGCAATCGGGACTGATCTTTCAAATATCTTCGGACAAACAATCGGTGCTGTAAAGAAACATCAGAAAATGGGTAACATCGATTGGAAGCTTGGTTTAATTTCAATCATAACTTCGGTAATTGGTTTGGAAATAGGATCGCAGGTGATTCTTATTTTAGAAAAAGCAGGCGAGGTGGGATTAGTTGTACGTTGGTGCTACATGGTTTTTCTTTTCGGTCTCGGCATTTTTATGTTTTATGATTATTTCGTGCTTCATCCAAAACAATTACAAAATTTTGAAGAAGAACCCGAGAACAATTCCGGGGCCACGCCGAAAATTGTAAAAACTGAACGAAGCAAGTTAGCAGAGAGATTATATACTCTTAAAATTCCACCAATGGTTTCATTTCCTGCTTCCGACATCGAAGGTGTTTCTCTCTGGATAGTATTATCGATTTTCCTTTGTACAGGCTTTTTATCAGGGTTTTTAGGCGTTGGTGGTGGCTTTATAATTATGCCTGCTCTGGTTTATTTAATTGGACTTCCGACTGTTGTTGCTGTTGGAACAAGCCTAATAACTGTTCTGTTCAGCGGGGCTTATGGATGTTTTTCTTATGCACTTAAGGGGCGTGTAGAAATTGTAGCTGCATTTATTATGCTTATCGGTGCTTCAATCGGTGCACAGATAGGAGCTACAGCAGTTAAATATGTTCGAGGATACGGAATCAGGTTATTGTTTGCATTAATGATCATCTTCGCCGGGCTCTCTATCGTTACAGAACAATTTTATAAAATGACAAATAAACCATTGTTTCAAACCTTTGCAGGAATCGTATTGATGGGAACAGCTATAACCATGACAATTATCGTAATCGGTAAACTCATAATCGAATCAAAGAAAGAAAAAAGTTTAAAGATCAATAACTAAATAATCAATTTATCAGACAAGGGATATTATGGATGCATTTGAAATCTATTTACCTGTTGCCGGGATTGAATTTAATGTTCTCCTATTAATTTTAATTGGATTTTGTGTAGGGGTGCTTGGTGGGTTTTTCGGTGTTGGAGGCGGCTGGATCGTTACTCCTGCTCTGAATATTTTCGGATTTCACATGTCTTATGCAATCGGAACTGATCTTGCCAACATTTTCGGGCAATCCATTGGGGCTACAAAAAAACATCACAAAATGGGAAATATTGATTGGAAACTTGGTTTCATTTCTATTATAGCATCAATCGTCGGTTTGGAAATAGGTTCCCAGGTGATAATTGTTCTTGAAAAAATGGGAACTGCCGGTTCAATTGTAAGATGGTGTTATCTCTTTATGATGTTTGGATTGAGCTCTTTTATGTTATACGATTATTTCGTTGTGCATAAAAGAGAGCTAAAACAATTATCACTCGATGAATCACAAACAGAAACTCAGAACGTAAGGAGCAGAAGAAGTACTATTGCAGAAAGATTACATAACATTAATCTTCCACCTATGATATCATTTCCTGCATCTGATATTAAATCGGTTTCTTTATGGATAGTGCTGTTCGTATTCCTGCTTACAGGTTTTCTTTCGGGATTTTTAGGAGTCGGCGGCGGATTTATAAGAATGCCGGCTTTAGTTTATTTAATTGGAGTTCCTACTGTTATTGCTGTTGGTACAGATTTAATGAGTGTCCTTTTCGCAGGTGCTTATGGCTGCTTTACTTATGCAATTAAAGGTCGTGTTGAGTTTATTGCTGCTTTCTTTATGCTTATAGGTGCTTCAATTGGCGCTCAAATAGGTGCGACTGCAGTTAGATATATAAAAGGTTATGGAATCCGGTTAATGTTTGCTATAATGATATTGTGTGCAGGATGTTCTGTTGTGCTGGAACAAATATATAAAATGTCGGGTATTCACGTCTACCAAACAACTGCCGGATTAGTCTTAATGGGAACCGCAGTCTTTATGACTTTATTGATCATTACCAGGTTAATTATAGAAGCAAAAAAAGAAAAAGAATTAAAAAATAAATTGAGTATGTAGAACCGAAAGTAATTATTACTTTATAAAAATTATGTAATGAATAAAATTTTTAAGGAATAAATCATGTCAATAAAAAAAATAATTGCGTTGCTTTTACTATGTATTGTGATCGCATGTGCATTTAATAATTCTTATGCCGGTGATGTTGGCGGAAAAGAGGTAACATCTCTTGATCACAAAGTAGATACAACAAATTTATCCGGCGTTAACCTGTGGATTGCCGATTTGTATAATAACAACAAGTTGATGTATGCAATAGTTGTTACGCTGGTAATGGCAGCTTTAGGTACAACGATGGCTTTTGGAACAGATCTTATATTAAAAATGTTTGGTATGGATGTAACTAAGATCTCCCATCGTGAATAAATACCAAATAAGAAAATTGAATTTTATATAAATTTGGGAATATAATAAATCCTGGAAATAAGTTGTTCATATTTAATGGAAGGAATAAAAATAATCTATAAATATATTTAAATGCTTAGTTAATTTGCCTTATTAGTTTTAATTCCGACCAAAGCTAATTCCATTATTTTATCCTTCCATGATTTTATTTTGCAATTTTAGTGAGGACATAACTTGAGTATACCTGACAAGCTAAAACACATAAACATTTCAACCAGAATATCAATTTTACTTGGCTTAGTAATTATTCTTACTATGGGAGTATTTTCGACTCTTAGTTTGATTAAGCAGGAGAATGATTCGATTGAGATTATTAAAAATAACTCCAACCAGCTTTGTGCAACAATAGAAAAGATACTAAGATTCAGTATGCTTGAAAACAGACGGAATGAAATCACAAAGGCGTTAAAAGACATTGTCGGTAAAGAAGGCATTCGGACTGTAAGAATATTAAATCACGAGGGACTGATTAAATATTCTTCCAAACAATCCGACATCAATCAACAAATATCACAAAGTAATCCTCGCTGTACAGGATGCCATGATAACAAAGACAACATGCTTGTCAGCTCAACTAAAAATTTTGTCAACTACCGAATTGATAAACAAAAAAATCTCGTTTACAATTTTCTACCGATTTATAATGCGCATAGTTGTTATACCAGTGCTTGTCATTCATCCGGAGAAATGTCATCATCTATTAATTTAAAACCAACTAACGGATTACAAACATTTCATTATCATGATTCTTCCCAAACAGTACTTGGATTCATCGAAATCGAAGTCTCGACTGAAAAGATAGCTTCTAATCTTGGACATACGCGTTCACAATTAATTTTAATCACAATAATAATTGCTTTGTTAGCTTCGATTTTAACATACTTTTCTATTAGAACTTTAGTTGGTAAACCTGTTAAAAATTTGGTAGAAGGAACACGCAGAGTCGCAAAAGGAAATCTTAAACAGGAAATTCCTCCGGGCAAAGCAGAATTAGGAGAGCTGTCCCATTCATTCAACCTGATGCAGAAACAATTGTTAACAACTCAGTCACAGTTGATTGAATCGGAAAAGCTTGCATCAATCGGAAAGCTTGCAGATGAAATTGCTTATGAAATAAGCAATCCACTTACAGGCATAATAGTTTTTTCAGAAAATCTTAGCAAAGATTCGGGTGAAGATAAAATCAAAGATTATAAAGTGATTCACACCGAGGCTCTAAGAATAAGAGAAATAGTAAGGAATATCTTAACTATCACTAAACGTGAACTGCTGGAATTCAAAGACACGAATGTTAATGAAGTTATTAATCATTCCATTTCAATTGTAAACAAATTATCTAACTTTCAGAACATTCAAATCGTAAACCGGTTGCAGAAATCAGTTCCAAATATATCCGCCAATTCAGGTTTGCTGGATCAGGTATTTTTAAATTTACTTTTAATATCTTCAGAATCGATGTCAAACGGCGGGATAATAAACATTTCTACAAATTATGTTAAGGACAATGGTGAACTTGATATTATTTTTTCCGATACCGGTAAAGGAATACCGGAAGAGATTCTTCAAAAGTTATCTGCTTCTAATAACTCGGCCGGCTTAAGCAACACAGAAAGAACGGGTATCAGTTTGGCAGTTTGCAAAAATATAATCGAAATGCACAAAGGGAGTTTTTCAATTGAATCGAAACCGGGTTCCGGAACTTCTATACTTATTAAACTCCTGGTTAACTCTTAGTATGCAACGACAAATTAAAATATTAGCAATCGATAGCAAAGAAATAATTCTTAAATCGATTCGCAAAGCGCTTAACAGCGATGAAAAAACAGAGTATATTATCACAACTTCCGGCACATCTATAGAAGGTTTAAAATTAATTCGAAACGATATTTATGATCTTGTTCTTTTAGATCTTGCAATGCCGGGTATAAATGGGATTGAAGTTCTGAAAAGAATTAAAAAATTTAACTACGATATCCCGATCGTTATGCTTTCAGGATATTCTTCGAAGAGCAGTTATTCAGATGTGATTTCAAATGGTGCTGAAAATCTTCTTTTAAAACCATTTACAACGGCAGAGTTAAAATCAGTTGTCTCGAATATTTTTAAGGCAGATAAATCTACAGGATAAAACATAACCTGAATGAGTTTATTTAAAAAGAAATATCGTGAACCAAGGAGAGAGAGAATCACTTTTAAGGAAAAGCTTAATCATTTTCAAAGTCTTCTTAATTCAAATGATGAAGCATTAAAATTGATGAGCGGTCTGAGTGAACTTCTCGTTTCAGGAAGACCTTTCTCCCGAGGTCAAACCCACCAAACATTTTTGGGAATTGTAAAAAACACCGAAGAAGTCGTTAATCATCTTTCGATAATGTGCGACGGAAAATATAAATCGCTAGCAAAACAAGTAGCCCTGATTGAAGATCAATGTTCAAAAATTCTTGCACCAAGAATTTACTGTCCCGGTGGCTGGGATTGCCCGGAATTGAATTGCAATGTTTGTGAAAAGACTAAGGATGATTCTCCCGACAGACCATATTCTTATAAAGTTGAAGATATTACTACAGAAAACACCCGCGAAGTTGGCGGTAAAATGAGCCGACTCTGTGAAGTTCACAATAAATTAAACATTCCAATTCCGGATGGATTTTGTCTTACATCAAGGTGCTTTGAAGATTTTTTATCACAGGGAGATCTATATATTCAGATAGATGAAGCTCTTTCTTCAATTGACTTTGATGACAACTCCCAGGTTCAGCAGGCAAGCCAGGTTATCCAGGCACTGATTATTTCCTCGCAAATACCAAATCATATCGAAAAAGAAATACTCGACAACTATGAACATTTGTTACAAAAAGAAGGTGAAGTTCTTTTATCTGTCAGATCAAGTGCCGTTGGTGAAGATGACGTACATTATTCTTTTGCAGGATTACATTACACAGCGCTGAACGTCAGTAAATCAAACCTTGTTGATGCGTGTTTTGAAGTTCTAATATCAAAGTATTTACCTCAATCACTTGTGTACAGGTATATAACGGGGTTACGCGATGCTGATATGCCTATGAGTATCGGTTGTTTACAAATGATAAATGCCAAATCAGGTGGTGTATTATTTACCAAAGATCCGATGAATGTTAAGGAAGGAATAATTATCCAGGCGGTCAGAGGACTGGGAACAAAGGTAGTCGATGGAAGCGTGATACCCCAGGAATTTATCATTGAATGTAACGGTTCAGGAAAAATACTCGAGTTTAAGAACGGCAACCAGGAATTTAGAACTATTCCTAAATCTACAGATGGTTTACACGAAGATAAAATCCCGAATGAATTATTAAACAAACCTTGCCTCAATCAGGATCAAATAGAAAAACTTACAGAGTATGCTTTAAAGATAGAGAAACATTTCGACGGCCCTCAGGATATCGAATGGGCAATAGATAATAACAACGAAATTTATATCCTGCAAACAAGACCATTGGCTGTTTCAAATCCCCCGGCTGTTGATATTCCGGAAGATTCTGATACAACAGAATTAAGTTCAACTTATCCGATCCTGATTGATAAAGGTGAGTGTGCCAGTCCCGGTATTGGATCAGGTCGTGTGTTTTTACTTAACAGGTTTAAAGACTTAATAAATTTCCCCACTGGTGGAATCCTTGTCGTGAAGAAGGTTTCCCCCGAATTAACACGTGTATTGCATAAAGCTTCCGGATTAGTTGCTGATATAGGAAATACAACAGGACACCTCTCTATTATTGCCAGAGAGCTTGGAATACCGGTCCTCGTAAATACTCACGACGCCACAACACATTTAAGCAACGGCATGACCATAACAATTAATGCAGATGATAGGAAAGTATATCTTGGTAAAGTAACGGAGTTAATTGAGAAAAGTGATTCTGTTTCTAAATCTAAAAATGTTTTTATGAAGAGTCCTATGTACCGTATCTGGCAAAAACTTTCGAAGCTTATTATACCGCTAAATCTTACCGAACCGGACTCTTCAGAATTTTCTCCTGAAAATTGTGAAACACTACATGACGTTACCCGATTCGCTCATGAATTTGCTATGAGAGAAATGTTTTCGCTTTATGAATCAGCAGATTTTGAGGAAAAGCTTGCTCATCCATTAAAGTTTTCTGTTCCTCTTGATATTCATGTAATCGACCTTGGTGATGGATTAAAAGACATAAACGGTAAACATTCTATTACACCGGATAATGTTACTTCAGAACCATTCAGATATCTTATTAAAGGCATGACAACACCAGGAATTAGATGGGCTGGTCCTTTGCCGATAGATTTCAGAGGATTAACAAATCTTCTTATGACAAACATTGTCGATTCAAACAGGAGTAACCGAGACCTGGGAAGCAGAAGTTATGCTTTCATTTCTGATTGTTACCTGAATTTCTTTTCAAGGTTGGGTTATCACTTTTCCAGGCTTGATGCATATATAAGTGACGAGATAAATAGTAATTACATTAATTTTAATTTTCGCGGCGGGGCAGCGGAGCCAATAAGAAAAATAAGAAGAGCAAAAATTATTGCTAAAATACTTGAAAGATTAAATTTTTCTGTAAACCACGTTACGGATAATGTTTTCGCAACTATAAGGAAAGTCCCCTCAGAGTCCATTCTTAATCTGCTTAGTGAAATCGGCAGACTTATGGGCGCAGTAAGAAATGTCGATGCTACTCTTATCAATGATGATTACATCAATGAATTTGTAGAAGCCTTTTTAAGTGGAGATCCCGCCCCGGCTTTAAGATTTAGTCAGGAGCAAGACGATTAACATTTTATAAAAGATTACTTCTGAAAAATTAAATTGATTATTTATCAATAACCTTAATATCAGAAAACCATAGCTTAAATGTTTTATCAGCAACGTTATGAACCGTTGAAATATTTAGTCCGTTAAAATTCTTGTGATCTTCCCACGTTAAAATCCTTCCATCTTTTTTACCGCCGGCTCTATAAATCCATTCGTGAATAAGATTGTCTTTGCCGATGTAAAGTTCAAAAATATCACCGGGAGTGTAACCGCCTGCGGAAGCAGGATACTTTACGATCAGGCAGTCTGCTTCCTTCTTTTTGTTTAGTGGATAATGCCTCATTCCGGCATCGGTAATTTCTGCCTTTTTATCCCAGATCAAATGGAAAGGAAATAACAACCAGTACTGATCATTAATAAATTTTGCATCCACAAATGATCTAACAGTATCGTTTTGGTCGATTGATCCGGTAACGTACGAGTAAGTCATCGGTTTACCGTTTTTATCAGAACCTTTATAAGTAACTTTATTCGTTCCGGGCTCCCAATACCAGCTTCGCGAAACGACCTTGCCTTTGGTCTTTACATTAAAAGTAAAAACGATTGATTTTACTTTTGCAAAATTTTTAAATCCGTAAGCGTTTGCAACTTTTTCAGCCAAAGAATTTTGCGCAAATGAAAAAGACGTGGAAACAAACAAAAGAAAAATTACAAATGATGAAATTGAAATTAACTTTGTCCTTTTTAACATAACAGTTCCTTTTAATAGATTCTATCATTATAACATTGCTTAAAAATTACTCTTTCTCTCCTTTCGATTTCAGGCATAAAATATTCCACAATGAAGAAGTAACTTAAGTTATGGAAGTAAGATTAGATTTAAAGAATGCGACTTAATCAATCAAAATTATAGCCGGAAGAAGAATCCAAAATGTGTTGAGGATTAAAGTCTGAAGGGATATTTGTTGTGGGAAGAATTACTTTAAACGCCGCTCCTTCGTTAATTTTACTTTCTACCGTAATGTACCCACCAATGCTTCTCAGTATTCCTCTTGAAACAGAGAGACCTAACCCGGTTCCCTTTCTTATCGGCTTTGTTGTAAAAAATGGTTCGAATATTCTTTCAAGAATATGTTCGGGTATTCCGGGTCCATTATCTTTTATTTCCGCGGTGATATAATTTTCATCCTTACTTTTGAAAGTTGATACGGTAATAGTCCCTTTTTCGTGTAATGCATCTATTGCATTTAGAATTAAATTTACGAATACCTGTTGAAGCATCTGGGCGTCACCATGAATTGGTGAAATGTTTTTCGAAAAATTCCTGATAAGATTTATTTTCGAGAGCTTTACCTGGTTAGCCACTAAACGAATCGAATCGTTAAGAATTTCATTCAGGTTAAGCGGGATTAATTTCACCTCACTTTCACGGGCGAAATTAAGCAGGTTACATACTATTTTTTGCGAACGTTCAGTTTCTTTAATTACATCATTAATCATATCTAACTTTTCTTCATCCTCAAGATCATTATAATCTTCCTGCAGCATTGAAGCAGTAAGCATAGTATTGTTTAATGGATTATTCAATTCGTGAGCCACACCTGCAACGAGCGTTCCAACTGCTCTAAGCTTATGCGATTCAACTAATATTTTATGACGATGATCCAATTCCTTAATCATATGATTGAACGCCATCCTAAGCTGAGAAAATTCATCCTGATATTTTCTTTGAGGCGGAATAGGTGAGAAATCCCCATCCGCTATTCGTTCAGTATATTTCATAAATCTTGCAAGCGATCCGAGTAATTGCCTGGCTAAAAAGGAAATAATAAAAATAATGGACAGCAGGAGTAAAAACAGAAAAATAAAAGGTATCCTGTGTGCCAGCTTAAGCATGTCGTCAACCGATTGACGTTCAATATTTTCAAAATTCAGCGCTGTTTCAATCATTTTTAAGCCATGTTCACGTAGCCTTTGCTCTACATTTTTTTTCTCATTATCATATAATTTTGTACCTAATTTTTCAAGCAATTCCTGATATTCCGATAGGAGACTTTCCATTTTTAAAAAATCCGAAGAGCCGAGTATTTTAATTATCGTTTCCGAGTTTTCTTCCAAAATTGATTTTGCATTATGAACATTATTTTGCGCATCATTTAAGTTTGTACCATAAAGAAGATAGTTTTTTTCAAAACGTCGTGCTTCCAGAATCTCGGATTTATAATTATCTGAAGTTTTAAGAAACTGAATCTTATCCATTATTTGTTCTATTGTTATAAAAGACCAGATAGTAATAACCGCACTCAGTACAAAGATGAGAGAAAAAGCAATTATCAATCTGGTTCTTATACTAATGGAAGGTCGTTTGAGAAGAGATTTACTATCCCGGGATTCCGAATATTCTTCTTCCCGAATTTGAGTGTCCGTTTTTTCTTTTTTTAACATATCCTAATGAATGCTATGTTTCAAAAAGATTAAAGCTATCCATCCAAATGCAAGCTATACATGAAAAAGAGCATGGGAAGATTCGAATATCTCTTTAGAAACTTCTGAAAAATTCCGGATTATGTCATTTGCTCAGCGTTTAGTTCCTTAACTGCTTTATTGATAATGATGCGCAGATCTTCCGGTTTAAATGGCTTGGCAATAAAATCGAATGCTCCTTTTGCTAAAGCTTCCCTGGCAACTTCAACTGTTGCATAGCCGGTAATCATAATTACTTTTGTATCTTTCGAATGCGATTTGATATAATCCAGTACCTCCAAACCATCTATTTCATCCATGCGTATATCAGTGATGACAATATCAAAATGTTCTTCAACTAAACGCGCAAGTGCTTCTTTGCTATTTACAAATGACTCTATAATATCACCACGCTTCTCTAACGCCGGCTTAAGACGTTTGCCAACAATTTCTTCATCATCGATGACCATTATTTTAAGTTTATCTGGCATAATTCGTTGCCTCTTGTATATTTATTTTCCCGGCAATTTTTATATATGTTAAAAACTAAGTTGCTTTCCCGGAAAACTCTCTTACAGCGGTTTGCGGCATATCAGTTATAAGACTAGCCTGGATTTTTTTCCGCTGAAAGTAAGCTTTAAACACGTTATAAAGAATGAGTAATACACCTGTTATTCCACTTAAATACAGTAAAAATTTACTTGCTGAATTAAAATACTCGTTATGGTCAGGAGAGATTTTAAGATAACCAAGTTCCTGAAGATATGCTGGAATTGCAATTAACCTGCTGATGACACATAACAATATAATCAATGAAGTAACTAACCGGATAAGCACTTCATTAACTACTTTTGTACCATAAGCACCTATAAAAATACCGAATAGTGATCCTGTAAAAAGAAGTAATGTAAGCCTGATATCGACAAGACCTACCAGCGCATAATTTATCGCACCAAACGCTCCCATAAACATAGCTAGGTATAATTCACTGCCTGCAGCTACAGTTGCGGAAACACCGAACACGTATATCATTACCGGTACGCCGACAAAGCCACCAACTCCTATTGTGCCAGCTAAATATCCGGTAGCAAGACCGCATATCAAAATTACCCATAATGACACGCGTACATCCGCAACCGGAAAGTATATCATCGGATGCAACTTAATTCTATTCAGGAAATCTACAATTTTAGTTGAAGGACCTTTCTCCTGGTTCTTCCGGGATTTTATAATATCCCTGAGCATGGCAATTGATACTACGGAAAGTATTACTACAAAGACTATACTTATGTACAGATCAGCACCGGCACCCCTTGTTGTACTATGTTCATCTCCTTTTTCGAAAAAGAATTCCATAACCGTTACAGCTATCCGTATTCCGATTGCTGCTGTAATCAACATGAAAAGAGAGAGTTTTTTATCAACATTACCCAAATCTGCATGTCTTCTGGATCCTACCATTGCTTTACCGAACTTATGCGTAATGTTACTTGCAACAGCAACAGGACCTAAAACGCCAAGATTCATCATCCCGGGAGTCATAAAAAACGCACCTCCTGAACCAATAAAACCACTTAATACACCCCCTATAAAACCAAGCACTACAACCTGTGCAGCCATTGTCCAGGTAATTTCCGTAAAATTTTCAAGTCCCATTTGTTATTCAAGTTTTATTGAGAAAAGTTATTTTTTATCTTTCTTATTTACTCCAACTTTAAAAATTTCATGATGTTATGTGAAAATTCGCCAATCAGATACGCTGCTAAAGGAGCGAAGATTGTTACAGCAATTATCGCAAGTACTCTGTTCCAATCTTCCGATTGTGACAAAAATTCCAGTATCTCATGTTGATTTGTGAAAACTAAAAATAACATTAACGAACTTAGGAGTGCATAAACAACTGTCATTATCCATTGTTTTGGTCTGAATAGATATTGTTCTTCAATTTCATCAGTACTAATAACAGGTGCGCTTGCCTGATCAGATAATGTACTTATCATATCACGTTTAAGTCGCTTTCGAATAAGAT
Source organism: bacterium BMS3Abin03 (assembly GCA_022340715.1). Classification (GTDB taxonomy): domain Bacteria; phylum Bacteroidota; class Ignavibacteria; order Ignavibacteriales; family Ignavibacteriaceae; genus BMS3ABIN03. The sequence continues at coordinate 30,877 of JAJDNK010000290.1, forward strand.
TATTATATGAAGTAAATACATCTCCAACAACAACCAGGCTGTAGTTCTGTTCCTGTTTAATTTTGTTCGCTAATGATTTCATTCCTCCGTGAATTGTTTGACAGGCACCCGCCCTTCCAGCTTGTATCAGCTTGTTAATTGTTTCAGGCATTCCGTATCCACTTTCCTCTTTTCTTTCTACTGCAGGCTCATCGTCTAAAATTCCGCCCACATCCTTGGCAGTATTAAATTCAGGGGAGATTACTTCGTTCGTTTCTTTCTCAATATCATCTTGTACAAGTCTTATTAATCCTACCGAAGCATTCCACTTAGCAGCAATTTCAACCAAGTGTTGGAAAGAGGGTAATTCAGGATTGAATTGTTCCTGTATATAAAGAATATTTGTAGTTGCGACTGTGCAAATAAGGGATTTTACACCATCAATTCGTTCTATAACCGATGGTATTGCTTCAGCTTTTTTCCCATGTCTGGGTATATATGTAATCGAAACATTTTCTTTTTCAGCACTGACTGTTACTTTAACACCACGAGTTCTTTCATCCTGGTAAATAGCAAGCCTGCATTTAGATTCAAGAAGAAGATCATGTATTTTTTGATTTAGAGCGGGGGTAAGTTGAAACTCCGGCAGTTGAGCCAGATGCATTAACGCACTGGCAGAATTATCAACTGCAAGATGAGCAGCATTAATAACAATATCATAATGAGATGGATCGTCACAATCAACATTGTAAAAAAATCTGGAGTATTTTCTTCTGTCTTCATCAACCTGTTCAATGTATTGCTTTGCCTGCTTGCGTGCAATGTTCATTCTTTGCATAACCATCTTAATCCGATCTTCCAGATTGGCTATAGCTCTAATCCGCAATACATGTATCAATCCCGGAAGTACTAAATGTCCCCCTCTCCCGTGATAGACAATCCCACCTTTCAACGCCTGTTCACATAGTGAAGCAGTCATAAATGCTTTAAACCTATCGGTCTCTATTCCAAGTTCTTCGGTGAAGAGCTGACGTTTTACAATAGCAGTTTCTAACTTACCAACCGGAATTCCATGTTCAGTTGCTTTGTCAACTAATTCTTCTCGTGCCAGGGATTGATAACCTAACTTGTCAGCCAACTTTTCGGCAAGTTCTTTACCATATCCATAACTAAAACGAGAAATGCAAATGATTTGCATAAATTAGTATTACTCCACTTTTAAATGGAAAATTATATCCCGTATTAATGAAAGGAAGTAACAAACAATATGCGATTAAAAACCACTTCTTTATTATCTCTTTCTTTCATCGTTAAAAAAACCAATGCTAACGTTCTATAAAACATATGTGCAAGTTTAGAATACGGTGCATACCAGAGTAAGAAGAAAATAAGAACTAAATGTAAATAGTAAGTGTTGTATGCAATAAAAGGGGTCGCAGTTAGTCTCATCGTTTCAGTCAACAAACCGGTAAGCGCAACTCCGAAAACAAAAAGAACCAAGAGCCAGTCGCTGTAAGTGTTGTTGCCAACCAAAGGTTTAACTTTTAATCTCCGGATAATTACCATTGAACTACCGATTAACATCATAATGCCGCTTACATTGCCCAAAATTTTAATAGGATGGAAAAGAGGTATAGGTGCTTCAAGTCCAAAAAATAAATCTGCCATTAAAGCTAATCCGGCAGTTGCCATAGCTCCAAGAAATCCATAGAATATTAAAAGATGTCCCCAGTATCTGGCTGAATTTGTAGAACAAGAATTAAATTTTTTGTGAGATAAAATGCCGATAACTGTTCCTATAAAAACACTAAGAAAATTTTTTTTGGTTTCTATAGGCGAATGTGAAGTTAAATAAGCCCAGTATCTATATAAACCAATCCCGGCAAATAAAAATATTAGGGCATTACCTCCAATAAAGAATATTTCAAGAATTCCGTGCGGGAAAAACCGGGCAAAAATAATATCGCCTTCATATAATTGAGCAAAGTTACCATCGAGATTAACGTACAATATTCCAAATAAAATTATGAAAGGCACCAACAGTAACGGAATCAGATACCTGGGCTGCTTTAAAACAGAGCCCATAAACTTCGGAAAAGAGAAAAACTCAACAACATAAGAACGAATAGCACTTAAAACATCAGCGGGCTTTGCACCTCTTGGGCAATGTGTGCTGCAATCAGTGCAACCGTGACACAACCATATATCAGGATCGGAAAGAAGATTTTCTTTTTGTCCCCACCCTGCCGACATCATTTCTTTTCTTGGAAAAGCTTTCTCCTGAGGGGATAGGGAACATACAACGGAACAAGTTGCACATTGATAACATTCTTTAAGTGAATTACCACCGTTCTTTTTAAGATACTTAATGAATTCTATATCAGGTTGAATTAAGGTTCTGTTATCCATTTATAACTCCTTATTCTTTTCCGTTTTTACCTTTTATTTTCATGGTTTTTTCACCGAAGAGACAATATTTCAACCATTCGAAACCAAACTTTAAAAGTTCTTCGTCATCTTCTTTAATTTTTTTAACTGTGTCTTCCGGTACATCGAACCTATTCAGGAATGTGCTTTCAAAAACAAATTCTCTGAATTTATCTATGTTGTAACAAACAGTATAAAACATTTCTAACTGAGGTGGAGTCAGCTTTTTATCTTTTGAAAAGAAATCATGCAGCGATATTTCCTTAAAGAGTTTACCCATTTCATTATATTCTTCAACTTTTTGATCCCTCATCCATTCGCCAACAGTCCAGCTATTCTCTTCAAAATAACCTTTACACACTGGTTCCTCAATAATAAAATAAAAATCCTCTTCTTCTTTCCCATCAATTTCTTTTGGAGAAGCAATCCCTAACGGAAACATTCTGCAAGACCACGGTCTGTCCTCATAAACAGTACAACCTTCGGGTCCAACGAACTGGCAGGATTTCTTTTCATCCTGATTCAACCTTAACATAACTACGGGATGATTCTGGTTTTCATCGATCGGAAGAAATGTATACCTGTCAAGAAATTCCTGGGAAGTTATTTTTAATCTGTTTTTCAGACGAATAATATCATAAGGTGTGAGAAAAATATTTACATCGCTGCAGCATTCATTAAAACAGCTTATATTCCTGAAACAACTGAATTTAAATTTACTATCCTTTGTTAACCTGGGATATTCTTTTAAAATCGTTTCTTTTAAATTCTCTATCGCTTTCATTCTTTATTCTCCCATTTTAAACCCGTTCACCGCCGGTGTGTCTAACAGGTTATTCAATTATTGAATCTTTCAAAGCATTTTTAGACCAAACCGGCAATGGTCCTGACTCATTATTAAAAGGATTAATCCTATACCTATAAGAAACATTTTGGTTATACTTTTCTTTCATCCATTCCCATCCGTTTATATAGTAGGGGCATTCATCATTAAAACACACATATTGAAATTCAACGTTCCAGGATGATGCCGGTGGACATCTCCATTTTTTCATAGGTTTATTGCAATGAGGGCAAGTTTTAACTTCTTTTTGATCCATACTATATAATAATAAATACTTCCCCCCGGACAATACCAGGGGGAAGGTTTTGTGCTTTATAAACTTCAGCTACTATGATTTAAGCTGAATTCATACATTCTAATTCTCAGCATAAACTCTGAGTATGGGGCGTTTAATCATTTCCCAATCATTCTTCTCTGGTATGAATTTACAGTTTGCAAATGCATCCCAGTTCTCATGATCCATACTCGGTTTGTCCGCTCTGAAGTAGTAGCCGGGCCACCTAGTTTCCTCACGGAACAACAATGTACGAACGTGAGCTTCAGCCTGCCACATACGGTGAACATTTTCCCAGCATCTCATTAGTTCATGAAGATCAGCAGCAGCAAGTTTTTCCTGGTCTTCTTTCAGGAAGCCAAGCAGATCTAATCCTTTCTTTAAAAGATTTTCACTTGTTGTGAATCCCGTTGAAACACCACCTGCATATTCATCCATAATCTTCTGCAGTCTGAACATGAACATTTTCGGTAATATATAATCCGGATTTACATCTGGAGTAACTGTCTTACTGCTGAACTCTGTATAAGTATCGAGAGGTTTCAGGATTTCCTTTTTCAGCTCTTCTATAGAATTTGCATCATAATTGATTCCATCAGGATGATCAACTATGTACCTGATTGCAGCTTTTGCAGCTATTCTTCCTTCTGCGTGTGAACCGGATGAAAATTTATGGCTTGAAGCACCTGATGCATCACCAGCGCAGAATAATCCGCCTACAGTTGACATACAATCGTAACCCCAGAAATATTCTTCAGGAGCTACATCCTTAGGACCACTAACCCATGCACCGGAAGCACCAGAGTGTGAACCTATAAAGTATGGCTCTGCGGCAGCGATTTCAGAAGCTTTTTCTTCAGGTGCTGTATTGGTAGCTGCCCAGAGAATTGCCTGGGAAATTGTCATATCCAGGAAATCTTCCCATGCTTCTGATTCAAGTTCTTTCAGTTTTTTCTTTGCAGCTTTTTCATCGCCCTCGGAAGATGCTATTTTACTGATAGCTTCCTCAGTACGCATATAAATAGGACCTTTACCTTCCTGAACATCCAGCATCATTAACCAGTTACGCAGGTTTGCAGGAACTGGTTTTACCTTACCGTAGGGTTGCCATTTTTCTAATTCAGGTCTGTTAGTCTCCATATAGTTTTCGCCCAAGCCGTTTGTTGCACGCGATTTAAATAATAAGAACCACGCGCCAACAGGACCATAAGCATCTTTAAAACGAACAGGAATAAATCGCACTTCCTGGCACGTCATCTCTGCACCGGCTTTTAAAGTAAAATATGCACTCGAACCAGAGTTCCATGGAGGATACCAGGCACGACCTAGTCCTTCACCTGATGAACGAGGTTTGAATACGTGAACTGCACCGCCCATTGCAACCAGTACAGCTTTAGCTTTGAATATATAGAATTTCTCTTCACGAACGCTAAATCCAACAGCGCCAACACAACGTTCGCCATCCATAATAGGGCCAACAATGAAAACTCTTTCATATATGTTTTCAAGTCCGAGAGCATTCTTTGCTGCTTCAGCTACAATAACTTTATATGATTCACCGTTGATCATTAACTGCCATCTTCCTTCATGAACATAAGCACCATTCGCGTCTTTCCAGATTGGAAGTCCCCATTTTTCAAAAAGATGAACAGTTGAATCAACGTGGCGTGCAATATTGAAAACCAGATCTTCACGGGTAACACCCATTAAGTCATTGCGAACATAGTCAACATAATCTTTCATTGTATTCTGACCATCGCGTAATCCGACGTACTGGTTAATTGCAGATAATCCCATTGCAACAGCACCGCTGCGATCTACAGCAGCCTTATCGACAAGGGTAACTTTTAATCCGTTTTTCTTTGCCCAGTAAGCCGCTTCAACAGCAGCACCGCAAGCAGCCATACCACCACCAACAATGAGAAGGTCAGTGGTCACTTCTACGGTTTCGAAATTAGCCATTATCTTATCTCCTAATTATTGGTTTATTTACTAATTGTTGCAACTTCTTTTAAGCCCAGTGCTTCAGGCTCCGTATATAATGCAGGACTGCTAAGGTCATCGTGAGTAGCAAAGCCTCCGGTCGGTTCTGCTTTACCTTCCGGTGAAGTACGGATTGGGAACTTGAACCGTTTTAAACTTCCGTTTCTGAATTTAACAGTCCATAGTATACTGTCCGTACTGCGCATAGGTGTAACGGTTGCACCTAATGGAACAAAATCAGCATAACCACGAACTTCAATTGCCTGTGTTGGACAAATCTTTACGCAGTTATAACATTCCCAGCACATTTCCGGTTCACGGTTATATGCTTTCATTTTGTCTTTGTTAAGTACCATTAAGTCATTAGGACAAATGTACTGGCATGCTGTTTTATCCAGCGCTTTACAGCCATCGCATTTATCTTGCAATACATAACTTGGCATTATTTGTCTCCTTTTTATTAATTAGAATGATAAATATTTAAAGGAACTTTTATTTTCATATTATAAGAATCTGCTTTCTATCTTTTAACCTCGGCATCACCGGTTGCAAATCCATGCATTTTGATTTCAACTTTCTCTTTCAGGTTTCCATAATACTCTCTGAGGATTGCCAGAACTTCAGGACGACTGAATTCGGCAGGTACATCACCACCCTCTGATAATGCTTTTCTTAATGCAGTACCGCTAAGGAATAATCTGTCTTCTTTTTTGTGAGGACAGGTTTTCATTGAAGCCATTCCTCCGCACTTGTAGCACCAGAATGTCCAGTCGATTGGAAGCATCTTACATTCTAAAGCGCCATCCCAAAGTTTGAAGTAAGCTTCCTGTGCATCGAATGGTCCATAGTAGTTTCCAACGCCGGCATGATCACGACCGATAATCATATGAGTACAGCCAAAGTTCTGGCGAAAGACACCGTGCAGTAAACCTTCTCTTGGTCCGGCATAACGCATATCAAGAGGATAACCACCTGCCACTACTTTATCTTTCAAAAAATAATTATCAACAAGAGTGTTGATGCATTTAACACGAACATCAGCAGGGATGTCACCCGGTTTAAGATTTCCAACCAACTGATGAATGTACAAACCGTCGGAAACCTCTATTGCTATCTTTGCAAGGTATTCGTGTGAACGATGCATCGGGTTACGTAACTGTAATGCTGCGATTGTTCTCCAGCCTTTTTCTTCAAAGATTTTTCTGCTTTCAGCCGGACGCTGATAAATACCCTTAAACTCAGTTGGGAAGTAACTCTCGGAAAGAACTTTTACCGGACCGGCAATGTTCCAATCTAATTGTTCCATCACCATTTTAACACCGGGATGTTCAGGATCGTCGGTTGTAAAAACATTTTTACATTCAAAATTTTTATCAACCTGGTATTTTTCGGTTACTTTCATTGTACCCATTACTTCTTTTGTTTCGCTGCTAACCAGTGTCACTTCTTCATTAACATTTATAGATTTAGCGACTTCATCCGACACGGAGAGCGTTATGGGAATTGGCCAGAATAAACCATTTGTCATTTTCATTTCTGAACAAACACCCTTCCAGTCATCGTGCCCCATAAATCCCTCAAGAGGAGTAAAGCCACCAATACCGAGCATAATTAAATCCCCGGTTTCACGGCTTGTCAGATTAATTCTTTTAAGCTTATTAGCTTTCTTTAATTCTTCTTCCCTTTCCTTTCCATCCAGAAGAAGAATCTTTAAACTATCGCTACCATGCGGATTTATTAGTTTAGATTCAGGCATAAAATCTCCTTAATTATAATTGATATAATTATTTATTTTGATTCTCAGATATAGTTCAAGAATTATCAAAGACTGGTTTTTACAATCGAACTGAAGGTGTTTCATTTAAATTAACCTCAAGCTTACTTGTCCTTCCGACTAGAAAACTTCTTCCCTGAAAAAAGAGGTTTTTTGTTATTTTTTCTAGGGATTTTTCGGAGTTATCCCCTAAAAATCCTAATTAAAAATTATATCAAACACGCTGTAAAATCAACGCGAATAAAGATTTTGTACTCGTTCTGTTGCTGTTGTTTTTACATTCCTTTGTACGGGTTGAATCCCATATCAGTTATCTCTTCAACAAAATCATTGAATATACCGGGCAACTTTTTGTATTCATCTATTGAAAGAGTTAAAAGCTTCACGCGTTCCGGCTCAAGTACTAATTGCTTCAGTTTTTCCTGAACATTTTCCATTCTTTTATCAGCAAGCTCACTCCCTTTTATATAATGACATTGATAATCATCGCCGTATTTGCAGCCAATCATTAAGATTCCATCAAATCCTCGTGAGAGAGCATCAGCAATCCATACAACATTAACGGAACCTAAACATCTAACCGGGATTACTCTTACGTTTGGATCATATTGAAGATGGTATTTTCCAACTATATCGAGGGAAGGATATGCATCGTTTTCACAAAGGAATGCAAGTATTCTCGGTTTCTCTTCAAATTCATCCGGTATATCAACTGCTTTGATCATCGAAGAAATCATCTGGATCGAGTAATCTTTAAATGATATAATTCGTTCGGGACAAGCACCGAGACATATTCCGCATCTTCTGCATCTTGTAAGATTTGGTAATGGTGTTCCTTTTGCATCTTCATCTAAAGTTCCAAACGGACATTCTTCCGTACAACGTTTGCATTGTGTACATCGTTGTAAAAAGAAATCCGGATAAGACTGATCTCCGGACCTTGGATGGACTGCTTTTCCTGTTTTTGCTGCATACAACATCTGAATTGCCTTTAAAGCTGCACCATAAGCATCGTTCTTGCTTGCGGTAATATCCATCGGTGATCTTACCGTACCGGCAGCATATATTCCTGTTCTTCTTGTTTCATAAGGAAAACAGATGTAGTGTGAATCAGGGAAACCATATTTTAAAGTTGGTAGATCAGTTCCCTGCCTGTATGCAAGATTTAATATTTTTGCTCCAACTTCTGCAGACTCAGCGGTTTTTTTGCCATCAAGTGTTGTTTCTTTTGAAGTAATTTGCTCATCGGATTCAATTTCGCCTATTAATGTCGAAGGTACCATACCTGTCGCCAATACAACAACTTCCGATTCGATCTGGATTTTTTCTCCAAGAAGAGTGTCGTCGATATCGATAAGAATTGTTCCATCTTCAGATTGAGCTAGATTAGAAACATCACCCTTTGTAAGAAAGATATTATCTTCATTCTGAACACGTTTGTAAAACAGTTCGTGTTGAGCAGGGGTACGAATATCTTTATAGATGATATAAATTAAGGCATCGGGATATTTCTCCCTGATGTAAAGAGCCTGTTTGAGAGAAACAGAACAGCAAACAGAGGAACAGTAAGGTAAATGCTTTTCATCACGGGAGCCTGCGCATTGAATAAACGTTACACTTTTTATCGGCTTACCATTCAGAACATTATTGTTCGTACCGTTCTTTATAAACTCTTCCAGCTGGATACCTGTTATAACTTTATTAAATTTTCCGTAACCGAGTTCGCCCAGCTTATTTGGATTATATTGTTTCCAGCCTGTTGCTTGAACAATTGCCCCGACTTTTAGAGTTTCAGATTGCACCTCATTATTAATTTTTAATGTGACAGTAAAGTCGCCTGGCTGTCCGGAAATCTTTTCAATTAAACAGGATTGGATTACTTTTATTTTCTCATTCGATTTTACTTCAGAAATTAAATCTTCTATTCCTGATGATTCCGGATCAGTATAAGGTGCGCTGCCCGGTGTTACTTTATAAAATTTGTTTAACCAACCACCAAGATGATTTTCTTTTTCAGTTAATATCACCTGCGAACCCGATTTTGCCGCTGCAAGTGCGGAAGTCATTCCTGAAACTCCACCACCAACTACCAGTACTATTTCGTTGATTTCCACATTGAATGGTTCCGGTGGTTCACTGTTATTTACCTTTGCAATTCCCATCCGCAGATAATCTTCTGCAAGCATTTGAGTATCTTCATCATTCGCTTTATGAGTCCAGGCAACATTCTCGCGCAGGTTAACACGATCAACCAGTACTTTAGAATCGAATCTGAACACATCCGACAAAAACCTTTGTGAGCAGGCACCGATAACAACACGGTTTAAATTCTCACTCTCGATGTCTTTTTTAATGGATTCAATACTTTCTTCACTACATAACCATTGATTAAACTTGCAAACA
>JAJDNK010000295.1 GCA_022340715.1 bacterium BMS3Abin03
GCATACTATCTTATGAATAAATGGCTTCAGGACTTTGCATACAGGATTGACATTTCATTATGGATTTTCCCACTTGCCGGATTGCTTGTGCTAACAATTGCTCTGTTAACGGTTTCGTACCAGGCTATTAAAACTGCTTTAGTTAACCCGGTAAAATCACTCAAGTATGAGTAAAGAAGGAAAACCATGTTAAAAAATTATTTCAAAATTGCTTTCAGAAATCTAATCCGCTTCAAAGCTTATTCTTTAATAAACATTTTCGGATTAGCTATCGGTATAGCTGCCTGCATACTTATCCTGCTTTTTGTAAGGGATGAACTGAGCTATGATAAGTTCAACAAGAATGCTGATCGAATCTATCGCGTACACTCTAAAGGGAAATTATTAGGAAGCGATCTGAACATGGCTGTTTCGCCGGCTCCTTTAGGTGAGACTATGGTAAGCGATTTCCCTGAAGTAATAAAATCTACAAGGTTAGTTTATAATGCAAATATGCTTATCCGTTACAAGGATAATGTTTTTAATGAAACAAAATTCTTCTGGGCAGATTCCACAATTTTTGATGTCTTTACAATGCCTTTTATACAGGGGAATCCTAAAACTGCACTGAACGAACCGCATGCTATCGTACTTACTGAAACCACGGCAAAAAAATATTTTGGCAATGAAGACCCGATAAATAAAATTATGAATATGGAGGACGGAACAGCTTACACTGTAAGAGGAGTTATAAAAGATTGTCCTGCTAATTCTCATTTTCACTATGATATGTTCGCATCGCTTTCAAGCTGGGGCGGTGCTGAGAGAAATAAATTCTGGGTCAGCAATAATTTTTACACATACGTTGTACTTAAAAAGGGTGCATCGGCATCAGAGCTTCAAAAGAAGTTGCCCGCGTTTGCAGCAAAGTATGCTGGTCCTCAGCTGCAGCAATTACTCGGTATTACTTTCGATGAAGCTAAAAAACGCGGGTACAATTATGAATTCATAATGCAGCCGCTTTTAAGTATTCATTTAAACTCGCATTTGGATTATGAGATCGAGCCGAACAGCGATATAAAATATGTTTATATTTTCTCAATCATAGCACTTTTCATTTTACTTATAGCATGCATAAACTTTATGAATCTTACTACTGCGAGGTCTTCAATCCGATCTAAAGAAGTAGGTGTAAGAAAGGTTTTAGGTTCGAACAAAGCGAAGCTAATTAAACAATTTTTAAGTGAATCTGTTCTGCTTACATTCTTTGCTGTTTTAATTGCCGTTGTTCTTGTTGAAATTTTTCTTCCGTCATTCAGCAGGCTTTCGGGGAAAAATCTGCATACACATTATTTTAGTAATCTCATAGCTATTCCGGCACTGATTATTACAATTTTGGTCGTTGGATTTCTTGCAGGAAGCTATCCTGCATTTTTCCTTTCAAGATTTCAGCCGGTAAGAGTATTAAAAGGAAAGCTGAATGATGCTAAAAGCGGTTGGTTAAGAAGCGGGTTGGTTGTCTTTCAATTTGCAATCACAATTATACTCTTCGTTTGTACGTTTATCGTTTACAACCAGATGCAGTTCGTTCAGAATAAAAGGTTAGGCTTCGATAAAGAACATGTTCTTGTTATACAAAGAGCCTGGGCACTGGAAAATCATTCAGAGGCTTTCAAAGATGAGCTGCTGCAGAATTCAAATATAGTAAGTGCTTCAAACACAGATAATCTTCCGGGCAAATTATTCGGATCAACTGTTTTCAAACCGGAAGATGCTCCGCAAAGTCAGCAATATCCACTCTCTATAATGTCAACTGATTATGATTTTGCAAAGACATTGGGACTTAAACTATTGGAAGGAAGATATTTCTCGAGAGAGAGTACAACCGATACAACAGCAATCGTTCTTAATGAAGAGGCTGTTAAATTTATGGAACTTAAAAATCCTTTGGGCAAAAGGTTAATGATGCCTACGCCAAATAGTATGGGCAGGGCTTTTACAATTATCGGTGTCTTAAAAGACTTTAATTATGAATCACTGCACCAGCGAATAAGACCATTAGCAATTGTTCTTAATGCAGGGCAAACAACTTATCTGCCAATCAGGCTACGACCGGCTGATATTTCAGGAACTATTTCCTTTATAAAAGATGAGTGGGAAAAATTTGTACCGGGTAAACCGTTCGAATATTTCTTCCTCGATGAAGATTTCAATAAGCTTTATCAATCCGAAATGAAAACGGGACAGATATTTACTTCATTTTCTGTTCTTGCAATTTTGATTGCGTGCCTTGGATTGCTTGGCTTAACGATATTCACCGTAGAAAGAAGAATTAAAGAAATAGGGATAAGAAAAGTTTTAGGTGCATCGATATCTACAATTGTATTTCTTATTTCAAAAGAGTTTTTGAAATGGGTTTTAATAGCAAACTTAATTGCCTGGCCTATCGCTTATTATTTTATGAATAAATGGCTTGAGAATTTTGCTTACAGAACTGAAATGACAGTTTGGGTATTTATTCTTTCAGCTTTCATTGCACTTTTGATCGCATTACTTACTGTCAGTTCTCAAACGATTAAAGCCGCAACTGCAAATCCTGTGAAATCACTCAGGTATGAGTAATGACATCCCGTTTTGCGGGATTGAGAATTTACGTTATAAATAGTTTTTCAGGAGAGTAAATGTTAAAAAATTATTTGAAGATATCCTTAAGAAATATTTTCAGAAACAAAACATATTCAATAATTAATATCCTTGGTCTGTCAATTGGAATTACCTGTTCGATATTAATCCTCTTGTGGGTAACAGATGAATTTAGCTACGATCATTACCACAAAAATGCCAACAATATATATCGCATTGTCGGTGATGATGCTGTTGTGGGGAAAATGGCAATATCGTGCGGTCCGCTTGCAGAGTATATGAAAAACAATTTTCCGGATGTTGTTAGTGCAACAAGATATATGCCTTATGAAGAAGGATCGTCTTTTAAATACAAGGATAAAATACTTCAGATAAAAAACGGGGCTTTCGCTGATCCGGACTTTTTTGAAATGTTTTCCTTCAGCTTTCTCAAAGGTAATCCTAAAACTGCATTATCGGATCTTTCAAAGATCGTTATTACCGAAAGTATGGCAAAAAGATTTTTTGGTAAAGAAAATCCTGTTGATAAAACACTTCTAATTGATGGTCAGAATCCAGTGGTAGTCTCTGCTGTTATAAAGGATTTGCCAGCCAATTCACAATTGCAGTTTAATTTTATAATCAGTACGCAAATATTAAAATACATAGGCTTTCCGCTTGACGAATGGTACAATGCTGGTCTCCACACATTTATTCAGGTTGAAAGCACTACCGATATTCAAAAGTTTAACACGCAAATAGCCGGAATTATGTCGAAACAGATTCCAGGTTTTAACAGGAAACTTCTTCTTCAGCCTTTAACCGATATACATTTAAATACTGATTTTTACGGCGACTTATCGGGACTTGGAGATAAAAAATATATCTACATTTTTTCCGCTATCGCTTTATTTCTTGTTCTGATTGCTTGTATTAATTATATAAACCTTTCCACGGCCAGAGTATTCAAAAGATCGAAGGAAGTCGGTTTGCGAAAAATAATGGGCTCCAACCGTTTACAGGTAATAAAACAATTTTTCATTGAGTCAATAATGGTAGTTGTTGCCTCGTTTATTATAGCAGTTGCTTTGATTGAAGTTTTTCTGCCGTTATTTAACAGGGTGTCTGGTAAGATGTTAACAATAAATTATTATGATGGGACATTTTTCAGCGTTGTAGCTGTGCTGTTTATTATTGTTGCACTTTTATCCGGCGCTTACCCGGCTTTATATCTTTCATCTGTCAAACCAGTCCACTCGTTAAAAAATATTTTAAGAGACGGTAAGAAAGGATCGTTATTCAGAAAAGTGTTGGTTGTAGTCCAGTTCTCTCTTTCAATAATATTGATTGCCGGAACGGCGACTATATACAGGCAGCTTAATTTTGTTAAAAATAAAAAACTGGGATTTGACAAAGAAAACATAATCCTTTTCAGCGCAAAGGGTAAATTTCAACAAAACTACAATACAATGAAGAACGAATTATTAAAACAGTCTTCTATAATTAATGTTACAGCTGAGGACAGATTGTTCACAAATTCCAAGATGTCAACAACCAATTTGTATTGGGAAGGGAAGGAAGACAAAACAGAGATCAATATAGGTTACTCGTATGTTGATTATAATTTCTTTGATATGTTGAACGTTGAATTGAAGGAAGGAAGAAATTTTTTGCGGGATATAAGTACAGATCAGACAGCATTTATTTTGAATGAAGAAGCTATTAATCAATTGAAATTCAGGCGTCCCATCGGGAAACAATTTTCATTGAATAATATCCGTGGGGAAATAATTGGTATAATTAAAAATACTAATTTCAAATCACTGCATTACAAAGTCCAGCCGAATGCATATATGCTTCTTTCTAACTACTCGGATCTTTCTTTTAAGTACAATGGAATTATCTATGTAAAAACAGCAACGGGCAAAACCAGAGATGCAATTTCTGCAATTGAGAATATCTGGAAGAAAGAGAATCCCAATCTACCGTTTGAATATCATTTTTTAGATGAAACAATCGACAAACAATATACTAAGGAAATTCAGACCGGTGAGATTTTTAGCTGGTTTTCATTAATTGCCATTTTTATTTCTTGTCTGGGATTGTACGGATTAAGCTTATTCATTATTGAAAACCGTACAAAGGAAATCGGGGTGCGAAAAGTTTTAGGAGCTTCAATTCCGGGCATTCTTAAATTGTTTTATAACGATTTTTCAAAATTGATTTTACTATCTACAATTATTGCCTGTCCGCTTACGTGGTATGGGATAAATAAATGGCTGCAGAACTTCGCCTATAGAATTGATATAAACGTGTGGGTGTTTGTTCTTTCCGGCGGAATTGCTTTAGTAATTGCATTGGCAACTGTAAGCTTCCAGGCAGTTAAAGCTGCAACAGCAAATCCTGTTGAGAGTTTACGTTATGAATAATAACGTAAACTCGAAATCCCGGCGAGCCGAATGAAGAGTCGGGATTAAATCTTTAAGGTATGAATAATTTTTCAGGAGAGTAAATGTTAAAAAATTATTTAAAGATTTCTTTTAGAAATTTAATAAGATTCAAAACTTATTCTTTTATTAATATACTCGGACTGGCAGTCGGTATTGCCTGTTGCCTGCTGATTATACTTTATATTCACGACGAACTAAGCTACGACAGCTTTAACAAAAATGCGGACAGAATTTACAGGATAAATACAGACCTTAAATTCGGCAATTCTGAACTTCATATACCGGTTGTTTCCGATATGATGGGACAGCTTATTAAAGAAGACTATCCCCAGGTTGAAAATTACACACGTATATACACCTTTGATGGACCCAAGTTGGTAAAAAAAGGAAACGAATTTAACAATGAGTGGAAAATCGCGTATGTTGATTCAACCTTCTTCAAGGTGTTTACATTTCCTGTGGTTTCCGGCAATACCGATCACGTTCTCAACGAACCGAATACAGTTGTTATAACAGAATCAATGGCTAAAAAATATTTCGGTACTACTGATGCTTATGGTAAATTTATTGAAACAAACGAAAACGGCGGCACGGATTATAAAGTTACGGCAGTAATTAAAGACATGCCGGAAAATTCACACTTCAGGTTTGATTTTCTTTTCCCGATGGAAAATCTGAATTATGATTGGGGAAACTTCGTTTCCTCGAACTTTTATACATACCTTTTGTTAAAGCCCGGAACTGATTACAAGAAGTTTGAGAAAAATTTTGTAGAGTATAATGATAAATATGTGTTCCCTTATGCGAAAGATCATTTACAAATTAACAGCAAAGAAGAGTTTGAAAAAGCGGGGAATAAAATTGAAAATACTCTCATTCCTCTTACAGATATTCATTTATATTCCAAACGTTCACAGGAATTAAGTCCTACCGGAAATATAGAGTACGTTTACATATTTGCTGCGGTTGCTTTATTCATCTTACTGATCGCCTGCATCAATTTCATGAATCTAACTACGGCACGTTCTGCAAACCGTGCAAGAGAGGTAGGAATTCGCAAAGTGCTTGGAACAGAACGTAAAAACCTTATCGTTCAGTTCCTGTTGGAATCGACATTGCTGGCTTTTATTGCAGTGGTTTTGGCAGTCATCATTGTTTATAACATTTTACCTTTATTCAATCATATCGCAGGAAAAGAACTACAGGTAAACAAGCTGTATTCATCTCCAATTTTATTTTTCCTGGTTCTGCTTCCTTTCATAATCGGAATTATAGCGGGAAGTTACCCGGCTTTCTTCCTTTCACGATTTATGCCCGCACACATAATTAAAGGAAAGTTGGCAAGCGGAAGCAAAAGCAAAGGATTCAGAAGTGCTCTTGTTGTATTCCAGTTTGCCACTTCAATTATTCTTATAACGGGAACTATCATTATCTATAACCAGCTTAATTACATTCAAAATAAAAATCTCGGTTATCATAAAGACCAGCTTATCATAATAAACGATACGTACAATCTTCACAATATTGATGCATTCAAAAACGAAATGCTTAAAGTTCCGGGAGTAATGTCCGGCACAATATCAGGTTTTCTTCCGGTTCCATCTGCAAGAAACTTCAGCGCTTTCTTTAAGGAATTATCAATGGTTTCGGAAAGCGGTATTACTATGCAAAGGTGGAAAATAGATTACGATTATATAAAAACGCTCGGTATTAAAATAAAAGAGGGAAGAAACTTCTCAAGGGATTTTGGAACAGATTCCAGTTCTATTATTCTGAATGAAGCTGCGGTAAAACAATTAGGGTATAAAAACCCTGTTGGTCAAAAGATATATACCTGGATAAAAGATGATAAAATTGTTGCTTATGACATCATAGGAGTTGTAAAGAATTTTAATTATGAATCGCTGCGGCAAAACATTGGTCCGTTATGCATGATATTAGGCAGGAATTATGATAACGTCACCTTTAAAATCAATGCGGCTAATACGGTAAGTATCATAAATAAGGCTGAATCCATCTGGGAAAGTATGGTGCCCGGGATGACTTTCAGCTATAAATTTATGGATGAATCATTCGATGAAGTTTATAAGGCGGAACGACGTGTTGGCATTATAGCTCTTTCATTTTCAGCACTTGCTATTATTGTTGCATGTCTTGGTTTGTTCGGACTTGCAACATTTCTTGCCGAACAAAAAACAAAAGAAATCGGCATAAGAAAAGTTTTGGGAGCTTCCATACCATCTATTCTTTTAATGCTTTGCAAAGAATTTATAAAATGGATAATCGTTGCCAATTTAATTGCATTCCCGGTTGCTTACTACTTTATGAACAAGTGGCTGCAGGATTTTGCATACCGGATAAACATAGACTGGTGGCTGTTTGTATTTTCAGGTTGCATTGCGCTTGTTGTTGCCTTATTAACCATTAGCTTCCAGGCAATAAAAGCTGCAACTGCAAACCCGATTAAGAGTTTACGTTATGAGTAAACTCGAAATCCCGCTGTGGCGGGATTAAATCTTTAAGGTATGAGTAAGGAAAGGGAATAAATAATGTTTAAGATTTACATAAAAATAGCTCTTAGAAATTTAACCAAACACAAGAGATATTCGTTAATAAATATTCTTGGTCTTGGAATTGGTCTGGCTTGTTTCATTCTCATCATGCTGTGGGTTCAGGATGAACTTTCTTATGACCGTTTTCATAAAAATAGTAATGATATTTACCTCATAATTAGAAATAGCTATGAAAAATCAGATGCCTCAACTTCCAGACTTTTGTCATCTGCTTTAAAGACTAATTTGCCGGAGGTAGTAAATGCAACTTCTTTTACCCCCCTTCCTGATCCATTTAAAGTCTATATCAAATATCAGGACCGAAGTTTAGAAGAAAATATTGCTTTAGCCGAGCCTCAATTTTTCGAGATATTTTCTTTTGATTTCTTAGAAGGAAACCCTCAGTCTGCTTTTAAAGATCCAAACTCTATTATTATGACTGAGAGAATGAGTCAAAAATATTTTGGGGATAAAAATCCACTTGGAGAATCAATTTCATTATCTATGCTTGGACAGGAAAGAATACTAAAAGTGACTGGTATTCTGAAGAATATTCCGCGGAACTCCCATATCAGAAGAGAATTATTTGTACCAATTGAATTTATAAAATCGTATGGAATAAACTGGAATTCCTGGTACAGTCAAACAGTACATACTTATATCCAGACACAGGATAAAATAGACATTCCCCAATTAGAAAAAAAGATCTTGGATTGTAAGTTGCGCAACTACGATGAAGAAAATGTGAGCTATATGCTTCTTCCATTAACAAAAATTCATTTACATGCAACCAACATCGTGTACTTTGCGACCACCGGTGACATCAAATATGTTTATATCTTCAGCATGATTGCAGGAATTATTTTACTCATTGCCTGTATAAATTATATGAATCTTTCCAACGCGCTTTCTTTGAAACGCGCCAAAGAAATCGGTATACAAAAAGTCATTGGTGCCCAGCGTATACAACTAATGCGTCAGTATTTTGGTGAGACCTTTATTTTGACAATCATCGCTTTGGTCTGCGGAGTTTTCCTTGTGGAGCTGTTTCTTCCTGTTCTCAATCAATTGTCCGGCAAATCTTTATCAATGGATTTCTTAAATCCACAGTTTATCATTGCGATATTATTAATAACAATAATTACCTGTATAATTTCCGGTCTTTATCCTGCTGTGTTTGTTTCAGGTTTCAAACCTATTCGGGTCCTTAAAGGGAAATTCCATATAAGCGAAAGGGGTATTAATCTGAAAAAAGGATTAATAGTTTTCCAGTTTGCTTTATCCATTATGATTATTGTATGTACCATCATCGTATTGACTCAACTGAGTTTTATTCAACATATCAACTTGGGATATGATAAAGAGAACATAGTCTGTCTCAAAGTCAAAAGTGATATTTCCAAACAGTATGAAGCATTCAAAAACAAACTACTTGAGAATCCAAGCGTGATTAATATTTCCCGTTCTGAGCCTGTGGATGCTAATGAACTTGGAGAAACAGAAGATGTTTTTTGGTCAGGGAAAAATGAAAAATTTAAAACCCGGATTCTTCATGTTGATCCAGATTTTTCTTCTACTTATAGAATCAAAATGCAGGAAGGCAGATTTTATTCAAAACAATCCCCTGCTGATCAAACAGGAGCTTATGTATTGAATGAAACCGCACTGGAAAAAATGAGGCTTAATTCTCCTATTGGTAAGGATCTCACGATTTGGGGTCGAAAAGGCAAAATTATCGGAATAGTAAAAGATTTTCATTTTAGTTCTCTTCACCATTCCATTGAACCGGTAATCCTCAGAATTCCGAATCCTGACGAAGAAAAATTTTATTACCGGATTATATCTGTACGATTGAATGGTAAAGCTTTGTCTCAGAGTCTCTCATTCTTAGAAAATACATGGAAATCGATTTTTCGTTCAGAATCCTTTAACTATTACTTTGTCGATGAAAGTTTGAACCTTAATTATCTTGCAGAACAGCGTATGAGCAATGTCTTTAAAACGTTTTCTCTACTGGCAATTTTTATCGCTTGTCTTGGTCTGTATGGCTTAACGGCATTTACTATTGAACAAAAAGTTAAAGACATTGGCGTACACAAGGTTTTAGGTGCTTCTGTTTCGAATATCGTTTTTCTAATCTCAAAGAATTTTTTATGGTGGATTATCTTTTCAAATGCTATAGCCTGGCCTGTAACATATTTTGTTATGAATAAGTGGCTGCAAAATTTCGCTTATCGGATTGACCTGACGATCTGGCCGTTTTTATTGGCAGGATTGGCTGCTTTGGTAATCGCGTTGCTAACAGTTAGCTGGCAGGCCATTCGTGCAGCAACTACAAATCCTGTTAAATCTTTAAGGTATGAATAAAGAGGGAAAACCATGTTAAAACATTTTTATTTAATTATTTACAGAAGCTTTAAAAGGTTTAAAGGCACTTTTCTGATAAACCTTATCGGGTTATCAACCGGTCTTTCTTGTGCAATTTTGATTTACTTATGGGTAAATGATGAATTGAACTTTGATAAATTCAATACGAAAGACGATCAGCTTTACCAGGTAATGGCAAACCATCACAACGCCGATAGAATTATTACTCACGAAGCTACTCCTGATTTGCTTGCAAATGCACTTGCGGAAGAATTGCCTGAGGTTGAATATGCTACAGCAGTTTTCCCGATGCAGTTGGTGGGACAGCCATTGCTTTCCTTAAAAAATAAAAATATAAAAGCCGCAGGTCAGTTTGCCAGTGAAGATTTTTTCAAAGTTTTTTCATACACGCTTATCCAGGGAGATAGAAATCAGGTGCTGTCTGATAAAAAGTCTATAGTTATATCCAGGCAGTTGGCATTAAAACTTTTCAATACGACAGAAGGTATAATTGGCAAAACCTTAGATTGGCAATGGATAAGTACTAACGAGCCGGTTGCGATTACAGGTGTTTTTGAAGGAACACCTCCAAATTCTTCAAAGCAGTTTGATTTTATACTGTCGATCAAAGCATGGACAGATTTCAGCAATCGGGTTGGCAGATCAATAAATTGGGATAACCATGCTCCATCTACTTATTTGGTTTTGAGAAAAGGAACCGATATTGAGCAGTTCGATAAAAAAATTGCAGGCTTTATTAAAAGTAAATATGAAAATTCAACAGTTACTTTATTTACCAGAAAGTATTCAGATAACTACTTGTATGGAAAGTATGAAAATGGAATTCAAACCGGAGGTAGAATAGAACATGTAAGAATATTTTCTGTTATTGCAATTATTATCTTAATTATTGCATGCATCAATTTTATGAACTTATACACAGCGAGAGTTGGCAGCAGGTTAAAAGAAGTGGGAATAAAAAAGACATTGGGAGCAGGAAGAAAAAGTCTTATTCTTCAATACATGGGGGAATCAACTGCTATGGCTGTTCTATCTTTATTAACGGCTACTTTACTTGTTGAGCTTTTCCTTCCGCAGTTCAATGAAATAACAGGAAAAAATCTCACACTCTATAATGATGTAAATATTCTTTTATTTTTTCCCATCATTGCATTGTTTACAGGGGTTTTATCCGGAAGTTATCCTGCATTATATCTTTCGCGTTTTAATCCTGTAAAAATATTAAAGGGTAATACTCATAATTCTTTCGGTGAATTACTGGCACGTAAGGGATTGGTGATCTTCCAGTTTATGCTTTCAATTACTTTTATTATTTCAGTGCTGGTGGTCTACAAACAAGTAGAATTTATACAAACAAAAAATCCGGGGTATGAAAAAGACAACATTATTTATTTCGAGAAAGAAGGAAAAGCTGCGGCAAACCCGGAGAGTTTCCTGGCAGAAATCAAAAAAGTACCCGGAGTTGTAAATGCATCTATTATAGGAAGCACTATTGTTGGAAGCCAGAGCTCTACTGGTGGAGTTGGCTGGGAAGGGAAAAACCCAGAAGACGTTACATACTTTGAAGAAGTGCCGGTTGGATATGATATGCTCGAAACTCTCGGAATCGAATTGAAAGAAGGACGTACCTTCTCGAAAGAATTCGGTTCAGAGAACTCTAAAATTATATTTAATGAAGCAGCGATAAACGCAATGGGATTAAAAGATCCTGTTGGCAAAACTGTATATCATTGGAGCGGAAATAAAGAGATTATAGGTGTTGTAAAGAATTTTCATTTCGAATCGTTTCATGAAATAGTTAAGCCTTTGTTATTTAGAATGACGCCTGAACACACTACGAAGTTCATGGTTAAGATTGAAGCCGGAAAAGAGAAAGAAACTATCGATAAACTTCAAAAATTTTACAAGATGTATAATTCCGGGTATACTTTAGATTTTAAATTTCTCGATGAAGATTATCAGGCTCAATATTCAGCAGAAAAACGGGTTGAAACCCTTTCAAAATATTTTGCAGGGTTGGCTATAATAATTTCATGCCTCGGTTTGTTTGGATTAGCTGCATTTACTGCAGAGAAGAGGACTAAGGAAATCGGTATTAGAAAAGTATTAGGTGCCAATACAAACGGATTAGTTTTTCTTCTCTCAAAAGATTTCTTATACCTGATTTTAATTTCAATTCTCATAGCAAGTCCTGTTGCATGGTATATTGCAAAAAATTGGTTACAAGATTTTGCCTATAGAATTGAACTAAGCTTATGGATGTTCGTTATTCCCGGTGGAATTGCTTTAGTGATAGCGTCTCTTACTGTAAGCTTTCAGACAATAAAAGCTGCCATTGCAAATCCTGTTAAATCTTTAAGATATGAATAAAGAGGGAGAACTATGTTAAATTATAATTTAAAATTTGCCGTTCGGAATTTACTTAAGTATAAATCCCATTCATTTATAAATATTACAGGACTTTCCATAGCATTGGCTGCCTGTTTGTTAATCATGCTTTTTGTTCAGTATGAGCTAAGTTATGATAAGTTTAATGAAAAAGCAGATAGAATATTTAGAGTAATAGTGGATCTAAAGTTAGGCGGTAATATGCTTGTTGGTACTAACCTCGGAGCCCCAACCGCCGAAGCAATGATTAACGACTTTCCTGAAGTTGAAAACGCAGTCAGACTTAAAGAATCGGGAAGCTGGTTTATAAGCTACGGTGATAACTCTTTTAAAGAAACAAAAGTTATTAGAGCCGATCCTACCTTTTTCGATATCTTTACAGTTCCGCTATTAAAGGGTAATCCTAAAACTGCTTTAGCTAAACCAAATACGCTTGTACTCAGTAAAAAAATGTCGGAAAAGTATTTCGGCAGCGATAATCCAATCGGTAAAACATTAAGGCTTGATAACCGGGAAGATTATTTAGTAACCGGTGTCTTTGATAAGATTCCTTCAAACTCACATTTCCATGCCGACTTTATTCTATCACTCCAAATCAATCATAGCAACGGTAATGGTCACTGGCTTAGTAATATGAACTATGTAACCTATATCCTGCTTCAAAAGAATTATAATTATAAAAGTTTGGAAGCCAAATTTCCTTCGATGGTTGAAAAATATATCGGACCGGATATTGAATTTTTTACCGGGAAATCATTGAAGGATTTTATGAAAGAGGGAAACAAAGCCGGATTTTATTTGCAGCCGCTTACGGATATTCATTTGCACTCTGATTTAATGGGCGAGTTAGAACCGAACAGTGATATTAAATATGTGGTGATCTTTTCTGCAATTTCAATATTCATCTTGTTAATTGCCTGTATAAACTTTATAAATCTTTCTACAGCAGGTTCATCTGGCAGAGCAAAGGAAGTGGGAATAAAAAAGGTTCTTGGATCGGAAAAAAAGGATCTGGTAAAACAATTTTTAACCGAATCTTTAGTGATGAGCTTAATTGCCACCATCCTGGCGTTAATAATAATTGAGCTTGTACTTCCATTATTTAATAATCTATCCGGCAAGGAACTTACAATTTCACTTTTTACAAATTACCAGTTTTTAGCCGGAATTTTAATTCTTACAATTTTTATCGGTCTTCTTGCCGGGAGTTATCCCGCTTTAATTATTTCATCTTTCAAACCAGTTTCTGTATTGAAAGGAAAATTGAGATCCGGTGCAAAGAGCGGTTTTCTACGGAGTTCAATGGTAGTATTTCAATTTGTAGCTTCAATTGTAATGATTATTGCCACGATTGTGGTATTTAATCAACTGCATTATATACAAAACAAAAAGCTGGGTTTTGATAAAGAACAGGTAATAATAATTCACGATACTTTTATTCTTAGTGATAAAGTTGAATCATTCAAAAACGAAGTTGTGAATGATTCAAGGATAATATCGGGAACAGTCTCAAGTTCTCTGCCAGTAGAATCATCAAGAAATTCAAATGGAACTTTTAGAGACGGCAATGTAAATGATGAAAAATTAACGACAATGCAAAGCTGGAGCGTTGACTATGATTATATTCCTACT
This sequence comes from bacterium BMS3Abin03, assembly GCA_022340715.1. Taxonomy (GTDB): domain Bacteria; phylum Bacteroidota; class Ignavibacteria; order Ignavibacteriales; family Ignavibacteriaceae; genus BMS3ABIN03. Next base: position 14,012 of record JAJDNK010000295.1, read on the forward strand.
TTAGGAATGAAAATTATAAAAGGAAGAAATTTCTCCCGGGAGTTTGGAAGTGATTCGCAGGCGGTTGTAATTAATGAAGCTGTAGCAAAACATTTTGAATGGAAAAATCCTATCGGAAAACGATTGAGCCAGTATACCTCCGGCGACGGTAGTCAAATGGCAACTTATACTGTTGTTGGTATTGTTAAAAATTTCCATTACGAGTCATTGAGAAATACTATTGGTCCGGTGCTTTTATTTTTAGGACGAAGCACATCGAACATAGTTTTTAGATTTAACGATAAAAACCTATCAGAAGTAATTAATCTTATAAAAGATAAATGGGAAAAATTTGCGCCGGGATCTGCTTTTGAGTATTCATTTATGGACAAAGACTTTGATAAGATGTATAAAGCGGAACAGAAACTCGGCGATATCTTCAGCACCTTCGCATTTCTTGCGATATTTATAGGCTGTTTGGGACTCTTTGCGCTGGCGACTTTTACAGCAGCGCAAAGAACAAAAGAAATTGGAATTAGAAAAATATTAGGGGCTTCAGTGTCGAAAGTATTATTACTTATGACCAAAGAATTTTTAAAATGGATTATAATAGCAAATATAATTGCATTCCCAATCGCATTTTACTTAATGAATAAGTGGCTGGAAGATTTTGCATATAGAACTGAGATTCGCTGGTGGATATTTGCTCTATCGGGTGGAATAGCTTTAATAATTGCATTGCTTACTGTAAGCTATCAGGCGATTAAAGCTGCAACGACTAATCCTGTTAAATCTTTAAGGTATGAATAAAAATTAAAGGCACCATTATGTTAATGAATTATTTAAAGATCACCTTAAGAAATCTCATTAAGAATAAACTCTATTCATTTGTAAATATATTCGGCCTTGCAATTGGTGTTGCCTGTTTTATACTGATCGGTTTATTCGTTTTGGATGAATTGACCTATGATACTGATAATACAAATGTAGATAGGATCTTCAGGATAAATGCACATTATAAGGTAGGGGATAACAGATTTAATATGGCAAATTCGCCGATTCCCCTGGCAAATGTTATTAAAGATGAATATCCGGAAATTCAAAAGGTAGTCAGAATTCAAAACACGGGGAATATTTATGTTAAGAAAGGTAATGAATACATCAAGGAGGAGAGGTTCTATTATGCTGATTCTACTATGTTCGATATCTTCACAATTGAATTTGTTTCAGGTAATCCAAAGACAGCACTTGTTGAACCTAACAGTGTGGTTATAACGGATAAGATGGCTGAAAAATATTTTCCCGGTAAAAATCCGGTTGGGGAAAGATTTATCACCTCTGAAAATCTTGATTTTATTATTACCGGAGTTGTAAAACCGGTTCCGCACAATTCACATTTTGAATTTGACTTCCTTGCATCCTTTAACACGTTACCTCAAAATAAATCAACGAATTGGTTCGGTTATTTTGCCCATACATATGTTTTAACAGATAAAGGTGTTACGCAAAAACAATTAAATGATAAAATATTTTCTGTTGCGGAAACACATTTGAGTCCTATCGTCAAAGCTGCTTTTGGTGTTGATTACCGGGAGTTTATTAATAGGGGAAATGACTTTTCTTTTGTGTTTGTTCCTTTGAAACAAATTCATCTTTACTCGGAGGTGTTTAACGAGTTTAAAGAAGTTGGCGATATAAACACCGTTTATCTTTTTTCCGCCATAGCGTTTTTCATCTTGTTAATAGCATGCATCAATTTTATTAATCTTGCCACTGCCAAATCTACAAAAAGAGCAAACGAAATTGGTGTAAGGAAAGCGCTTGGCTCAAATAAAATTCAGCTGGTAAAACAATTTCTTTCTGAATCGATCATATTATGTTTTTTTGCCGTACTGTTTGCTGTTATGATTGCCGAATTGGTTTTATCACAATTCAATTTATTAACAAATAAAGAACTGTCGCTAAATCTTTTTGCGAATCCGCTTGTGGTTCCGGGTTTGTTAATCTTTACCATACTTTTAGGAGTTGTCGCAGGATTGTATCCTGCTCTGCTTCTCGCATCTTATAGACCCGTAAAGGTTTTACAATCAAAAGCATCTTTAAGTAATAACAATGGCGGCTTAAGAAAAGGCCTTGTTGTATTTCAATTTGCCACATCAATTATTCTCTTCATCGGAACATTTGTCATCTATAATCAAATGGAATATATAAAGAATAAAAATCTTGGATACGATAGCAGCCAGGTTTTAGTAATTCGTGATATTGATGATCTCGGCACACAGCAGAAAGCATTTACACATTCAATTAATGAAAACCCAAACGTTATTAATGCATCACTCTCAAGAGGTTTGCCGGGATTTAATTTATCAGCAAATATTTATCAGAAAGAAGGGGAGAGTAAAGAAAACCATACGCTTGTAACTCTTGAAGTCGATTACGATTATTTAGACACGTACAAACTTAAAATGAAAGCGGGGAGATATTTTTCAAAAGAGTTTGGCACTGATACGCTGGCGATTATATTAAATGAAGCTGCTGTTAAAAGACTTAATTATACCGATCCTATAAATGCAAAATTGCTGTTTAACCTGGGAGAGAATAACAGCCCGGCTTTAAATGTGATTGGTGTAGTTAAAGATTTTAATATTCAATCTCTGAAAGAAGAAATTCGTCCTGCTGCATTAATATTATTTAGGGAAAATCCAGCAAATTATTTATCTGTAAAACTATCAACGAAGGATATCCAGTCTTCGATAAAATATTTAACAGATAAATGGAGAGAATTCGGGCAAATAAAACCGATGGAATATTCATTCTACAATGAAAATTTCGATGAGACCTACCGTGCAGAAATTCAAACCGAAAAAATCTTTTCGATATTTGCCGTACTTGCAATAATTATTGCCTGTCTCGGATTATTCGGTTTAGCTGCATTTACAGCTGAGCAAAGAACAAAAGAGATCGGGATAAGGAAAGTGCTTGGCGCTACAATCTCGAACATAGTTGCAATGCTTTCGAGAGAATTTTTAATTCTTGTTGTTGTTGCAAATCTTATTGCATGGCCAGCAGCATATTTTATAATGAATAAGTGGCTTGAGGACTTTGCATACAGAACTGAAATAGGCATTAGCGTGTTTCTGCTTGCTGGTTTGGTTGTATTGATAATTGCACTAATTACAGTTTCATTTCAGGCGATTAAAGCAGCAACGGCTAATCCTGTTAAATCTTTAAGATATGAATAATGAGGGAAAACAATGTTAAAAAATTATATCAAAATAGCAGTTAGAAATTTAAAAAAGAACAGGACTTATTCGTTTATAAATATTCTTGGGCTTTCAATTGGAATTACATGCACTTTATTTATGATGATGTGGGTGGTTGATGAATTGAGCTGGGATAAATTTCAGACGAATGCGGATACCCTTTTTAGAGTAGAGCAGGATCAGCCGAATCCGAAGGGTATGTTCCATGTAAACATAACTCCTTATCCGATGGGACCCGCATTAAAAGAAGAAATACCTGAGATAAAGAACTCGGCGCGTATGGTTTATCCGGGCACTATTCTTATGCGATCCGGTGATAGGTTATTTTATGAAAACAGAGCTTCCATTGTTGATCCGGCATATTTGAAAATGTTCACGTTTCCTCTTGTTAAAGGGAATGTTGAAACTGTCTTAAACGATCCTACCTCGATTGTGATTGCGGAAGACATAGCTGAAAAATATTTTGGCAAAAGTGACCCGATTGGAAAAACTCTTCTCATAAACACAAAATACAATTTCAAAGTAACAGGAATAATGCGAAAGCTTCCTGCTAATACAGCTCTACAGGCAAAGATTCTCCTGCCTTTTTCATTCGCAAAAATCCTGGGAAATAATATTGAAAATTGGGGGTCCAACGAGATCGTTACCTGGGTACAACTATACAAAAATAAAAATATTTCCGAGATAAATGAAAAGATTACAAAACTACGTCAGCGTCGTATTTTAGAACAGCTTAAGAATACTCCCGGTGCAAATGTGAATCAAAGAACAACCATACCGCAGTTTGCACTAATGCCGTTGAGTGATCTGCGGCTTTATGAAAGATTCGGATTCGGACAGTTGGTTGGAAGTATTCAAAGTGTTTCAATCTTTTCTGTTATGGCAATTTTTATTCTCCTGATTGCATGCGTGAATTTTATGAATCTCTCAACGGCGCAGTCAGCAGGAAGAGCAAAAGAAGTCGGACTTCGTAAAGTTCTGGGAGCAAAGCGAACTTCTCTTGCTTGGCAATTTCACGGGGAATCGATATTGCTTACAATTATTGCTTCATTATTTGCTTTTGTTTTTGTTGAACTATTAATGCCCGTATTTAATTCTATTTCCGGGAAAAATTTTACTTCTACCACACCATTTCAATCGGAATTCCTGATAGCAATTTTGTTAATAATTTTATTAACAGGAATTATTTCAGGTATCTATCCTGCACTTTATTTATCCAACTTCAGACCAATAGAGGTTTTGAAAGGAAGATTCAAATCCGGGACAAAGGGTGCCTTTATGAGAAAAGCACTTGTTGTATTTCAGTTCTCCCTTTCAATAATATTTATTATCGGGACATTTATGATGTCCAAACAACTTCTGTATATGAGAAATAAAAACGTTGGTTATGATAAAGAACAATTGATATACATTCCATTAAGGGGCGAAGCAAAAGATTCATATCAAATTTTTAAATCACAATTGGAATATAGTCCGCTGATTAACAGCGTAAGCGGTACGATGCAGACGCCGACTTTTATGAGTGCCAATGGTGGAAGCGCAGATTGGGAAGGGAAAGATCCGGATTTTAAACCGCTGGTTGGTTTTGCAGCAGTAGATTATGATTATTTAGAAATTCTAAGAATTAAGCTTGTCGAAGGTAGAGCATTTTCAAAAGACTATTCGGCAGATTCTATAAATGGGGTACTTATTAATGAAACACTTGCAAAAATGATTGGTGGTGGATCTTCGGTTGTTGGAAAAAAATTCGACTGGGCTAACAAAGGAATTATTACCGGGGTTATGAAAGATTATAATTATTCAAGATTACAGGCTGCTATTGAACCACTCGCAGTTTACCTTGCCCCTTCTCAGGTAAATTATGCGATTATCAGGCTTAATGCAGGAGATATTTCAGGAACACTAGACGAAGTTAAAGATGTATGGCAAAAGGTTAATCCTAATTATCCGTTTGAGTATACATTCTTCGATGAAGATTTTGCAAATATGTTTCAGTCCGACGAACGTATGGGAACACTTTTCGGCTACGCATCATTGTTTGCTGTTTTAGTTGCATGCCTGGGATTATTTGGATTGTCTTCGTTTATGGCGGAACAACGGACAAGAGAGATCGGTCTCCGTAAGGTACTTGGAGCAACAGTCGCGGAGATCACAACTCTATTCTCAAAAGAATTTGTTAAATGGATTTTGATAGCCAACCTTTTTGCCTGTCCGATTTCATACTTTATAATTGAGAAATTGCTTCAGGACTATGCGTACCGGATTCCATTTTTGTGGTGGGTTTACCCCCTCACATTCGTTCTTACGGTTACAGTTGCCTTACTTACAGTCGGTTACCAATCAATAAAAGCAGCAACAGCAAATCCGATTAAATCATTAAGGTATGAGTAAGAAAGGGAATAAAAGATGTTCAAAAATTTTATAAAATATTATTTCCGTAACCTGTTCAGACGAAAGCTTTTTTCATTCATTAATATAACAGGACTGGCATTCGGTATTGCATTTATAATTCTGATTGGACAGTATATTTATTTTGAGTTCAGTTATAATAAAGAGATTAAAGATGTAGATAATATATATCGTTTAGTAGATAACGAAGGAAAAAATTATGGACTGGATTACAGGACTAAAGATTTGATCTTAGAAAAGATACCGGGGGTTGAAGGTGCCTGCCTTCTTAATAAGTATGGAATCGATTTAAATATAAATGATAAGGTTTTCCAGATTAAAGATATGCTGGT
>JAJDNK010000018.1 GCA_022340715.1 bacterium BMS3Abin03
TTGGGAACCCCCGCTTTGCGGAAATATTTCTGTGCTAAAATATCGACAGCAACCTGCGACCAACCTTCCGGCACAGCAACATCTTCCATACGAAAAACAATAGAACCATCGGGATTTCTTATTTCCGAAGTTCGCTTAACAAATTTCAAAGATGCAAGGGCATCGTTTCCTGTACTTGTAAAATTTCTCTTAAACTGCATCAACCTCTCTCCTGGATTGGTATTATAGTTTATTTTGACTATTTATTGCGTAATTTGCCTTATTTTTAACGGTAATGTGCACCTGTTATTTAACTTACAAATTTTATAAAAGCATGGTAATGAACCGGGGTCAGATTGGAGCTAAAAAAATTCTTTAAATAAATTAGTTCTCCATAACATGCAAAAAAAATTTTCGACTCCGGTAAGACTGGTGGCAACTTTATTATATTTTCAGAAATATCCAAATTAAATTTTTCATGAATTGAATAAGATTCGATTACAAGTGTAAAACAAAGGAAAAAAAATTTTCTTGTAGAGAAAAAACTTTTTGAACTTAAGCTGATTAATTTGAAAAATATTTTATTCCTTTTTGAGCCGTTAATTTTTTAATTTTAGTGATCTGATTTGATGGAAAAATACTTTACAAATTGAAAAAATCCTTTTCAAAAATTTATGCTTTCAGAAATGCAAACCGATGAAAAGATAATCGAAGTAAAAAGTCTCACTAAATCTTATAAAAATCTTTTAGCAGTAGATTCACTTGAGTTGAATGTTTATAAAGGTGATATCTTCGGATTTTTAGGCCCTAACGGTGCCGGTAAAAGCACCACTATCAGGATGCTTTTAACATTGATAAGACCGGAAGCCGGAACGATTAATTTATTTGGAAAATCGCTTAAAAACGAAAGAAAATCTATACTAAGCAATATTGGTGCACTCGTAGAAAAGCCGGATTTTTATAACTATTTATCAGCTTATAAAAACTTAGAAATACTAAGTCGCCTTTCAGGAAAAGATATAAAGAAAAAGAGAATATTAGAGATATTAGAAATAGTTGGTCTGAAATCAAGAAAAGATAGTAAAGTTAAAACGTATTCTCATGGAATGAAGCAGCGGCTTGGAATAGCACAAACACTTTTGCACAATCCTGATTTGATAATCCTCGATGAACCGACAACCGGTTTGGATCCTCAGGGAATGAAAGAGATACGCGATCTTATAATTCACTTATGCAAAGAAGAAAATAAAACGATATTCCTTTCGTCACACATTTTATCTGAGGTAGAACAAATTGCAAACAGGATGATCATAATCAACAAAGGCAAAGCTATTGTTGAAGGTAGTGTACAGGAATTATTACAGTCATCAGAATTAAGAGTAACTGTAGAAGTAACTGAAATAGATGATGCTAAAAAATTAATTAACAATTCAGACTGGTCGGGTAAGCTTGATTTTGCTGAAAATGGCAAAATGTACTTTAAAATATCATCAGAAGAGATTTCAGAATTGAACAAATTTTTAGTGAATAATGATATTTCTGTTAATGCTGTAATACCAACCCGGTCTTTAGAGCAGTTTTTCCTGAAAATCACTGAAGAAGCCGCCTGATGATTGAATTAATAAGGATAGAACTCTTCAAAATTTTCAGAAAATGGCGTACGTATATCGGATTTATGGCAATTACACTGCTGGTTGCGCTGGTGGAAACAGCAATGTATTTTGAGGGACAGCATTCAATAGATATGATGACACGGAATCTCCGGGATTCTTTCGTTTTTGTTGGGAATTTACTGAATGCATATTTTGTCACGTATTTGATTTTCAATATGCTGGCAGTTCATATACCATTTCTTATTACACTCGTTTCAGGAGATTTGCTTGCCGGTGAAGCAACTGCCGGAACTTACAGGATTTTACTAACCCGTCCCGTCTCAAGAATGCAGGTTGTAACATCAAAATTTATTGCCGGGAAGATTTATACCATTTCACTCATTTTCTGGCTTGCGGTTATGAGTCTTGGAATGGGTGCAATTTTATTTGGATTCGGTGAACTGATTGTAGTTAAAAGCGGGGCAGTCGTAATTCTGGATCGGGCTGACGTTCTTTGGAGGTTTTTATTAGCGTTTGGATTTGCAGCACTCGGAATGTCAGTGGTTTCGGCCTTAGCATTTTTCTTTTCATCGCTGGTAGAAAATGCCATAGGACCTATAATTGTAACAATGGCAGTGATAATTGTTTTCTTTGTTGTTTCGGCAATTAATATAGATATATTCAGTACAATAAAACCATACTTGTTTACCAATTATATTCTATCCTGGCGTTTATTTTTCGATGATCCAATCGATGCCGGAGAAATAATAAAGGCTGTAGCCATACTATCCGGGCACGTTGTGTTTTTATATGTGATTTCAGCAATAATTTTTAAACGGAAGGATGTTTTATCTTGAAATTAAAACCCGGTAATAAAATGATACCTTTGAGATGGATTTCTTTTCTGTTTTCATTATTTCTTATTCTTAATGGAATTGTTTCTGCACAAACAAAAGATCCCGAAGAAATTTTAAATAATGTGAAAGCTGAATTCAATAAAGTCAAAGATTATGAAGTTAATGTGCATATAAAAGTTGATGTTTCTTTTTTGAAAATGCCGGAAACTGAAGCTAAAGTATATTTTAAACAGCCGGATAAAATACATATTGAATCGGATAAATTTGCTTTGCTGCCAAAAGAAGGATTGAATTTTTCACCACTTAGTTTTCTAAATGAGAAATATACGGCTCTTTACGAGCGGGAAGATACAATTGACGGTATTCCTGCTTCTGTGGTTAAGATTATCCCAATCGGGAATGATAATGATGTAATCCTTACAACTTTCTGGATTGATCAGAAGCGAAATCTTATAATGAAAATTGAATCTTCCAGAAAACCTATGGGTACTTACCAGCTTGAATTTGCATACAAAGAGTACAGTAATGAATATTACTTACCCTCTTCAATGACATTTACTTTTACAATTGATCGAACAAGATTTCCTAAAGGGATGGATGGACAACTGGAATCGGAAGATGATTCGAAAAAGT
>JAJDNK010000301.1 GCA_022340715.1 bacterium BMS3Abin03
GGATGGTCAAAAAATATTGGCAGTTTATTCACCTCTATCATCTCAATACTATATTGTATTAGAGGAAAACTGGTTTGAAGAGTTTAAAAATAAAAAGTAGAGAAATAAAATTATGATAGGCGAGACTATACTCCATTATAAGATATTAGAGAAGCTCGGCGAAGGCGGAATGGGTGAAGTTTATAAAGCCCAGGACACCAAGCTCGACCGCTTTGTTGCACTGAAGTTTCTTCCATCTCAGTTAACAGCGACTGAAGAAGAAAAAGCAAGGTTCATCCAGGAAGCAAAAGCTGCCTCTGCAATGAATCATCCGAATGTCTGCACAATCTACTCTATTGAAGAAAATAATAATCAATTGTTTATTGTGATGGAGTATATTGAAGGTACAACACTTAGAGACAACAAACAGGTATTATCAGAAAAAAAGATTCTTGAAATTGCCGCACAGGCTGCGGATGGACTCGGGGCAGCTCACGAAAAAGGAATTGTTCACAGAGATATAAAGCCTGAGAATATAATGATCAGAAAAGACGGGATAGTCCAAGTAATGGATTTCGGACTGGCAAAACTATTTTCCGGAAACAATGTATCGAGACTGACGAAGGTTGGAACAACAATGGGAACCATGGGTTATATGTCGCCCGAACAGGTGCAGGGATTAGATGTTGATCAAAGGACAGATATATTTTCTCTCGGTGTTGTACTTTATGAATTGCTTGCAGGTGAAGCACCTTTTAAAGGAATGCATGAGACAGCAATAATGTATGAGATTGTTAATGTCGATCCGCCACCAATCTCGACAATAAAGGAAGGAATAGACCCGCAGCTTGATGAGATAATACTTGAATGTCTCGAAAAAGACAGGGATGAAAGATGTCAGTCAGCCAAAGAGCTTGCAAGGAATTTAAGAAAACTTAAGAGAGGTTCATCTGGCGGTAAAACAAGTAGAATATATAATGTTAATTCGAAAGGTTACAATGTCAGAACAGGTCCGGCTGCAAGTATCTCTTCAACTGATTCCGGTTTTGTTGGAAGTTACCCGGGAGAAGGTAAACTTAAAAAATTATTATCCAACAAACACATTCTCTGGTCGCTCGTTGGAATATTAACGATTACCATTTTCTTTCTCCTGTTTTTCTTCGTACTAAATAAACCCGAGATAATTCCTCTTGAAACGAAAACATCAATACTTCCCCCTGAAAAAATTGTTTATGATAATTCTATCGGAAATAATATTGCAATATCTCCCAACGGCAAATTTATTGCATTCGTTGGCAAAGATTCTACCAGCAACAATAAGCTTTGGGTGCGACCTGTAAATTCATTAACAGCAAGAATATTAACAGAGGCAAATCTGGGTTCATATCCTTTCTGGTCGCCTGATAATAAATTCATAGCATATTTTTTTAATGACAAACTGATGAAAGTTTCGCTTGAGGCGGGGACTTCACTTCCGGTTTGCGACGTGCCAAACGGTAGAGGGGGCTCCTGGAGTAAAAACGGGTACATAATTATTGCGCCCGATGCTTATGGTGGACTGTACAAAGTGAATTCCTCCGGCGGCAAGCTTGAGCAGGTTGTGAAGACGGATACAACTGATACCGGGTTGAGTTTACGTTGGCCCTATTTTCTTCCGGATGGTGAGCATTTTGTATATATGCAGCGAGCTTACGGTTCCGGTTCATCTGCACAGGATGGAATATATGCAGCATCATTAGATGGTAAAACAAACAAATTACTTATAAACAGTGCTTCGACAGTACAATTTTCAGATGGATATTTGTTCTACGTGCGTCAGTCGATACTTTTTGCACACGCATTTGACCCCGGTGATTTTGAATTAAAAGGAGAAGGAATTCCATTAGCTGAAAATTTACAGTTCTATCCGATAAGAAACTCGGGGTCATTTTCAGTTTCCCAGAATAGCAGTTTAGTCTTTCAGAAGAGTAATATCCTAACGGAAAAAATTGTTTCCATCGATAAAAGTGGTAAAATAGTAAGCACATTCTTCACCAAACCAACAGGAATCGGCGAACTCAGCAAAGCATTATTATCGAATGATGAAAGTAAAATTGTTTATGACTTATATAATCAGGCGGAAGATAATGTGGATCTCTGGATTTACGATATCAAAAGAAATGTGAATACAAGATTAACATTTAACCATGCCATAGATGGTGTTCCTATATGGAATGCCGATGGCAGTAAGATTTATTTTTCATCAAATCGAACCAGTCCTTCTCAATCAAGTTCAAATTTCAACCTGTTTGTAAAGAATACAAATGGTTCCGGAAATGAGGAAGTTGTCTTTACTTCTGATTATGACAAATACCTGTCGGATATTTCGCCGGATGATCACTACCTCCTGATATCTTCAGTTAACAATACAAAAAAAAGAACCGGCTGGGATATTGAAATGTTACCGTTGACCGGGGAGAAAAAACCAATAGAATTTTTATCTACCAACTTTTATGAATATAATGCAAAGTTTTCTCCAAATATGAAGTGGATTGCGTATCAGTCGGATGAATCCGGAAAATATCAGATTTATATAGCACCATTTGACGGTAAAAGCGGTAAATGGCAGATATCTGTTGAAGGAGGAACGGATCCAAAGTTTGTTCAAAATGGAAAGAAAGTTTATTTCATCTCTTTGAATAATAAAATAATGTCTGTTGATCTTAATGAAAGTGCAACAACTATATCCCCGGGTGAACCACGTGAAATTTTTAGTCATCAAACGGAAAATATTTCGAACGTATATGACTTTTATCAAAGTGGGGACAAAGTTATAGCGGGTATTTCCCTTGGCGATGATGCTTATGTGCCTATCACTTTTGTTACAAACTGGCAAAAAGAATTAGAAAGTAAAAAATGACTGGCCAAACTATACTCCATTATAAAATTAAAGAGAAACTCGGCGAAGGAGGAATGGGCGAAGTCTATAAAGCCCAGGATACCAAACTCGACCGTTTTGTTGCGCTGAAATTTCTTCCCTCTCAACTTAATGCTTCTGAAGATGACAAAGCAAGATTCATCCAGGAAGCAAAGGCTGCTTCTGCAATGAACCATCCGAATGTTTGCACAATCTATTCTATAGAAGAATATAGCGGACAGTTGTTTATCGCAATGGAATATATTGAGGGAAAAACATTAAAGGATAAAAAGGATTCACTTTCTGAAAAGCAAATACTTGAAATAGGAATTCAGGCAGCAGAAGGGTTAGCCGCAGCACACGAAAAAGGAATTGTTCACAGGGATATAAAACCTGAAAACATAATGATTAGGAAAGATGGAATTGTTCAGATAATGGACTTCGGACTTGCAAAGCTAAGAGAAACTTCCGGAGTTTCGAGATTGACAAAGGCTGGAATGACGATGGGAACAATGGGTTATATGTCGCCTGAACAAGTTCAGGGATTAGATGTAGATCATCGAACAGATATTTTTTCATTAGGTGTTGTATTGTATGAACTGCTTGCTGGTGAATCACCATTCAAAGGAATGCACGAAACTGCAATAATGTACGAGATAGTAAATGTAGAGGCATCTCCCCTTTCAAGCATAAAAGAAGGATTTGATCCTGAACTTGACGATATAATATTGGAATGTTTAGAAAAAGATAAAGATGAAAGATGCCAATCAGCAAAAGAATTAGCGAAAGATTTAAGGAAAATTAAAAAATCTACAGGGCACAGAAAAAGCAGGGTATATAAAGTAAATCAAAATTCTTTTATAGCTAAATCCGGTGCTGTAACCAATGCAACGCCATCTGGTTCATTAACAGTTGAAGTAATGAACCGTAAAATTGACGTGACAAAATTTATCCGATCAAGAATAATACCCTGGGTTTTTTCTATTTTACTTTTGGCTGCGCTTATTGCAACCTGGTTGGTGCTGAATAAACCTGCGCGAGAAAAAATTGTTACAAAATTTTCTCTTGAAATAGAAAATGATAACATGCTTGATGTGAGTTCATATCCCGCTTTGGCGATTTCACACGACGGAAAGAGTTTAGTATATAAAGCGAACAGCAAATTTTATATTCGTAAAATGAATTCTACAGAACCGGTTTTAATAAACGGGATAGAAAATGCTTCTTCTCCATTCTTTTCACCTGACGATGATTGGCTTGGATTTTTTGCAAATGGTAAGCTTGAAAAAATTTCAATTAGTGGTGGAACTCCGGTTATATTAGCTGACGCCCTCGATAACAGGGGTGGAACATGGAATGATAACGGATCTATTGTTTTTTCAGCTACTACCACCGTAGGCTTATCATTAATTTCGGAAAACGGTGGCACTGTAAAAATGATAACGACAATTGATTCATCGAAAAATGAAAGAACACACCGCTGGCCTTCATTCCTGCCTGATGGTGAACACGTGCTTTTTACTGTAGGTACAATCTCAAGCCCGGATTACTATGAAAATGCAGTGATTGATGTTGCTGATATAAAAAGCGGTGAAAGAAAAACCCTGATTAGAGGTGCCAGCACCGCAAGATATATTAATTCGGGACATCTTTTATTTTCCCGTTCCGGTGTTCTATATATAGTACCTTTTGATGCAAATAATCTTGAGATAGAAGGACAGCCGGTACCGGTAATAGAAGGAGTTTACAGTGAACTCACAACCGGGATAACCAACTATATGGTTTCTGATAATGGAACACTTGCATATATTCCAGGTGCTGTAGAAGGTGGAAGTAGGAAAATTGTAAAAATTGATTTGAATGGAAATACAACAACATTAGATTCCAGTGGACATCCCTATCTTGAACCACGACTATCACCAGATAATAAAAAGATTGCTCTTGTAATTCGTGATGGGGAAGATTTTGATATCTGGATTTTTGATATTCTCAGGAAAACCTTAAGCAGATTAACATTTGGTGGTTTGAACCGAACACCTCAATGGTCACAGAATGGTAAAAAAATTGCTTTTATGAAACGCACTAAAGATGGGAAGATCGGAATTTTTATAAAGCCATACGATGGTAGCGGAGATGAAGTCGAGATTTACAGCGGTGCTTCAAGGTTATATGTTGATGAATGGACAACGGATGGAGATAATTTGATAGTTGATAATCTAACCCTGGGAGCACAATCCGACCTTCTCGTAGTTCCTTTAAAAGGAAATAAGAAACCATGGAAATATCTTGATTCTAAGTATGATGAATATGAAGCAAGTATTTCTCCTAATGGGAAATGGCTGGCATACCTTACAAATGAATCAGGTTCATACCAGGGTTATGTACGTTCTTTTCCGAATAAAGAAGGCAAATGGCAGATTTCAACCGATGTTATTGAAGAACCCAGGTGGTCCCCCGATGGAAAAACATTATACTATCGAAAAGGTTCTCAATTAATTGCGGTTCCCGTAACAACATCTCCTACATATTCAGCCGGGATACCAAAAGTATTAATATCCGGATTCCCTTCAATGAATGTAGATAGCGGAATCAGTTATGATATTACATCGGACGGTAAATATTTTATTACTACAACACCAGTTAAAGGATCAACATTAAAAAATATTTCTATTGTACTTAACTGGACTGAGGAAATAGCAGCGCTTACGAAAGCTAATAAATAAATTTTAAAGGAATATATAAGGTGATTGGTTCAACTATCCTTCACTATAAAATTATCGAAAATTTAGGCAAAATCCCCCCGCCTTGGCTCGGCCCTATCACGACTTGGTCGTGCCAAGGTGGGCAAATCGAGACAGGCCTTTACCATTTAATAAGGAGTTATTGATGAGTGATTTAGTTGGTCAGACAATATTACATTACAAAATTATTGAACAAGTCGGACAAGGAGGCATGGGCGTTGTATACAAAGCAAAAGACACAAAGTTGAATCGCAACGTAGCGATTAAATTCCTTCCACACCATATTGCAGCTAATGCAGATGACCGTGAACGCTTTAAAGTAGAGGCACGTGCCGCCGCTGCA
>JAJDNK010000005.1 GCA_022340715.1 bacterium BMS3Abin03
CTCCGCTAAGTGGGTAAGTACTCGTACTGATGGTAGTCAAAATCATCATTATGGCTGGGAGTTCACGCCAAGAAGCCTCAATGGTGGGCAACCAAATGGTGGTGCAGGAAATGGTTCGGTTTGGCAAGTTATAAATGGCAACTGGGCCAGTACCTATAGTAATGGCGGTGGTACTGTTGGGCCAGTAGTAGACCAGGCTCCCCGAAATGCAGAATTATCAGCAGGAACATATAACTGGGCTATTTCAGTTCAGCAGATAAATGATACTACAGACGAAATAAGATGGTATATAGAAGCTGTACACGCAGCAGGTGAACAAGCCAGCTACTGGTTTGCAGGTATTGTACAGGATACTATTCTAACTGATAAATTAAATGGTGTTGCTTTTTGGCTCAAGGATGGTGAAGCAACTCAATTTAACGTTATAGATGCCTATATTGATCTCGGTAATCCAATTGAGTTACCTCCTGTTCCATGGCAAAGATTCTATCTACCAGCAGAATTTTGGGGATTTTACAGCAGAACAGGCGGATGGCAAATGACCCCACCTGATATTGATGGCAACGTAAGTATATCCAGAAGTGGTGCTGCAACTGACTGGGCTGCTGTTCGTGGAGGATTTGGCCAGACAATTGAAATGAGTAATCTTCCTGAAGATACTGCCCTGGTTGTTACCGGAAAAATGCAATTTGTTGGTGGTGGCTTCGAAGGATGGAACGGATTACGCTTCGGTATCTTTTACAGCGACAGTGCGGGTGTTGTAGATTCCACAGCAGATGGTCCAATGTGGACAGGTAGTGAAGCCTATAGTTCTGGTTATTTATTCTGCTCAAACAGCGGAGGTGCTGATAATCCAACATGGTCAGGTCCTGGTGGTACCGGAAATGTTGGTGGTGTAATTAATGCAACCTGGTTAAGCACTAATGGCGCGAACAACTACATACTTGGTGATCAAAAAACCGACGATGTGGCCGGCGAAGGTACTTATGATTTCAAATTATCCTTCAAAGACATGGGTAATGGACAGGTTGCTGTTGGTTACTCCATTAAGAGTTCTTCTTATACATTTGAAGGAAGTATGACTGATGATAACGATCCGCTTGCTACCACTAAGTTTAACGCCATTAATTTTGCAGTCAACAATACAAATACAACTGGCTTAAATCTTTCCGATGTTCTTGTAGACGTTGGTTCTCCAATTATTATAGGAGTAGATAATGGAAATGAAACTTCTTCATTGCCAACCGTATACTCTTTAAGCCAAAACTATCCAAATCCATTCAACCCGACAACTACCATCAAATTCGGTATACCAAAAGCCGGAGATGTTAGTCTTGCAGTTTATGATATTTTGGGTAGGAAAGTTGCAGAGTTGATAAATGGTAATTTAACTGCCGGTTATCACACTGTTAACTTTAATGCTACAAATCTTGCTTCCGGCGTTTACTTCTATAGAATAGAGGCTGGAGATTTCGTTAGTGTTAAGAAATTAATGCTGTTGAAATAATGTAAGATCAGAATTCTTTTATCCTGCTTGTTGAAATACAGGCAGGATAAATTTTAGGTCTATGAAATACAGCCTGTCCGTTCTTCATGGACAGGCTTTTTTTATTTATGGAAATGTGATATAAATTGAAAAAATTACTGTTTATTCTAATAGCAATAACTGTTTCCTCTGTTTCTCAAACAAAAAAAAATACAATCAATGACAATATCCCTCATTTAATAAAAAAAGGTTCAGCAACACAGCTTATAGTGGATGGTAAACCTTTTTTAATACTTGGTGGTGAATTGGGCAATTCATCTTTTACCAGTTTGGAATATATGGAACCTGCCTGGCCGAAATTAAAAACGATGAATTTGAATACGGTATTAGCACCTATCTATTGGGAACTTATCGAACCTGAAGAAGGCAAATTCGATTTTACGTTATATGATAAATTAATAAATGTAGCCCGACAGAATAACTTAAGGTTGATTTTGTTATGGTTTGGTTCATGGAAAAATAGTATGTCCAGTCATGCACCGGCCTGGGTGAAGAAAGATCAAAACAGATTTCCAAG
Organism: bacterium BMS3Abin03; assembly: GCA_022340715.1. Lineage (GTDB taxonomy): Bacteria > Bacteroidota > Ignavibacteria > Ignavibacteriales > Ignavibacteriaceae > BMS3ABIN03. The sequence continues at coordinate 2,064 of JAJDNK010000005.1, forward strand.
GGTAAAAGATGACAAAGGTAAAAGCCATGAAATTCTTACACCTTTCAGTGAAGAGAATCTTAAAGCAGATTTAAATGCTTACGCGGAATTGATGAAGCATATAAAATATTTTAATAAAGACAATCATACAATAATAATGATACAATGCGAAAATGAAATCGGGATGCTTCCGGTTGCTAGAGATCATAGTACACTTGCAAATGAAAAGTTTAATGAAAATGTACCGGAAGAGTTCGTAAATTATTTAATAAAGAATAAAGAAAACCTTGTACCTGAATTTAAAGAGGTGTGGAGAAAAAATGGATTTGAAGAATCGGGAACCTGGGAAGAAATTTTTGGGAAAGGGCCTCATACAGATGAAATTTTCATGGCATGGTATTATTCTAAATTTACAAATGCAATTATTGAAGCAGGTAAGAAAGTTTATCCACTTCCTATGTATGTTAATGCTGCGTTAAATCGTCCGAATAGATTGCCGGGTGAAGGTTATCCAAGTGCCGGTCCACTTCCGCACATTATGGATGTGTGGATAGCTGGTGGACCATCTATAGATTTCTTAGCACCGGATATTTACTTCCCCAACATCGAACATTGGTGCAATTTATACACACGGCAAAACAATCCTTTATTTATACCTGAGGCAAGAGGTGGTCCTTCGGCTGGTGTAAGAGCACTATTCGTTCTTGGACATTACGAAGCAATAGGCTTCTCCCCTTTCTCGATTGAATCAACAAATGATCCTGAAAATGAATCTTTAGGTAAGGCATATAATTTAGTTAATCAATTAATGCCAATAATTACATCCTACCTGGGACAAAATAAAATAGATGGTGTTTTACTCGATAAAGAAGATCAGGAAAGTATTATAAATTTTGGAGATTATGAATTTACAATCAAGCATAGTTATACACTGGAATATGAACCTAACTCTAAAAATGATGAATGGGAAACTACAGGTGCAATAATTATCCAGACCAGTGAGAATGAATTTTATCTTGCCGGTACCGGTGTTGTTATCACTTTTAAAAACTTAAAAAATCCTAAGTTAAACGTTGGGATATTAAAGGATGAACAAGGGAAATTTGAAGATGGTAAATGGGAAGTAATCAGACATTTAAATGGAGATCAAATACATCAGGGAAGGCATATTAGAATTTTAGGATCTGACGGATACGAAATTCAAAGATTTGAATTATATAATTATGAGTAATAATCATCAAAGGGACAATAAATGAAAAAAATTTACTTATTAATACTGTTAGTTGTTATTTCCCAATTAACAATCAAATCACAAACAACTGAGAATGAAATAACGATTGATGCTTCTATCCAGGAATATAAAATCAATAAAAACATTTATGGCCAGTTTGCAGAACATCTTGGTCATCTTATTTACGGAGGTATTTGGGTGGGACCCAACTCTTCTATTCCTAATATTAATGGAATTAGAAAGGATGTTGTTGAAGCACTTAAAGAAATTAGAGTTCCTGTATTAAGATGGCCGGGCGGCTGTTTTGCCGATGAATATCACTGGATGGATGGAATAGGTGATCCTAAAGACAGACCCACAATGATCAATACCAATTGGGGAGGCGTCACAGAAGATAATAGCTTTGGAACGAACGAGTTTCTTGAACTTTGCAGCTTAATAGGATGCGATCCATATATAACAGGAAATGTTGGCAGCGGTACGGTTAAAGAATTATCGCAATGGGTTGAATATGTTAATTCGGACAATATCAGCCCCATGACCGACTTACGTAAAAAAAACGGACGGGAAAAATCCTGGGGAGTAAAATATTGGGCAATTGGTAATGAAAATTGGGGGTGCGGAGGTAATATGCTGCCCGATTTTTATGCCGATCAGGTAAGAAGATATGGAACGTATATGCATAATTATGGTAAAAATAAATTATTTAAAATAGCATGCGGTCCCAGTGGAGGTGATTATAATTGGACGGATGTTTTAATGAAAGAGGATGCACCTTATTTCGATGGATTAGCTCTTCACTATTATTCCTTTGCAAATCAGAAAACCGCAACAGATTTTGATGAAGACGGTTGGTTCGATATAATGAAGAAAACACTGGAAATGAATGAACTAATTGAAAAGCATTCTGTAATTATGGACAAGTATGATCCCTTCAAAAGAGTTGCGCTGGTAGTTGATGAATGGGGAACATGGTATAAAGTAGAACCGGAAACCAATCCCGGCTTTTTATATCAGCAAAATACAATGCGTGATGCAATAGCAGCAGCATGTAATTTGAATATTTTTAACAATCACTGTGATCGTGTTCGAATGGCAAATATTGCTCAGGTAGTAAATGTATTACAGGCCATGATTCTAACAAAAAAAGATAAAATGATTCTCACTCCGACTTATTGGGTTTTTAATTTATTTAAAGTACATCAGGAAGCAATGATGATTCCTGTAGAAGTATCTTCAAGCAATTATGTTTATAAAGATGATAAACTTCCTGCTGTTAATTGCTCAGCTTCAATTGATAGTACAGGTATGATGCACATTTCACTTTGCAATATTAACCCGGACAATTCAGAAAAAGTTCAATTGAGTTTAGCAGGATTTAATACAAACAAGATAAAAGGTAAAATACTTACAGCTGAAAAAATGAATGCACACAACACATTCGATAATCCTGATGAAGTAAAGCCAACTGATTTTTCCAATTATGACTTAAATGAGAATAATTTAAAAGTTAATATGCCTCCTATGTCGGTTATCATTCTTGAATTAGAAGGCGAAGTTAATCTGAAAAAACCTGAGTACAATTTAAAAAATCCAACAAATGGATTGAATTATAACTATTATAAATTTAGTGGAAACAGTCTTCCAAACTTTACGGATATGAAACCGGTATCTTCCGGTACAACTGATAATTTTGTGATTCCCCCGATAGTTAGTGAGGAAGACTTTGCTTTAAAATATTCAGGCTATATAAAAATACCTGTAGAAGGTTTATACACTTTTTATACCACATCTGATGATGGATCTGCTGTTTTAATTGACAATAGATTAATTGTTAACAACGATGGAAGACATGCAATGGTGGAGAATTCGGGTTATGTAATGTTAAATAAAGGGTATCACAAGATTGAATTACTCTTTTTCCAGGCTGGTGGAGGAATGGGACTTGATGTAAATATTAAGGGTCCTAATATGGAAAAACAAATTATCTCCACGGACATGTTGTACCGGGAGAATTAGAATAATTAATAAAGCAGTATAGTCGATATGAATAGCAAGTTAGCCTTTGCAGTTTTGATATTCTTTTCAACAGTTCTGTCAGCTCAGGATTTTGGTGATTTTGCCACCACTCCGCCAATGGGATGGAATAGCTGGGATTGTTACGGACCCACAGTTACTGAACAAGAGGTAAAAGCAAATACTGACTTCATGGCTGAGCATCTTGAAAAATATGGATGGGAATATATTGTCGTCGATATTCGTTGGTATGTTGAAAATCCCAAAACTCATGGTTACAATGAAAAAGATCCTATAATTAATATTGATGATTATGGAAGACTTATGCCTGCTGTTAACAGGTTTCCATCTTCAGTTGAGAACAAAGGATTTAAACCATTAGCTGATTACATTCATAGTAAAGGACTTAAGTTCGGTATTCATATTATGCGTGGAATTTCAAAGCTTGCAGTTGAAAAAAATACACCGGTTTTGGGAAGTAATGCTACAGCTAACGAAATCTACAATACGAAAGTGCTTTGTACCTGGCTTCACGATATGTATTCTGTAGATGCAAACAAACCCGGGGCTCAGGAATATTATAATTCTCTCTTTAAACTGTATGCATCCTGGGGTGTTGATTTTATAAAGATTGATGACTTATCCCGTCCTTACCATAAAGATGAAATTGAATTGATTCGCAAAGCCATTAATAACTGTGGAAGACCGATTGTTTTAAGCACATCACCGGGAGAAACCCCAATAGAATTTGCTGATCATATCAGTAGTCATGCAAATATGTGGAGAATAATAGATGACTTTTGGGATAACTGGTCGCAATTAAGTGCGCACTATTCTCTTTTTGAAAAATGGATTCCTTATATGAGTCCGGGACATTGGCCGGATGGGGATATGCTTCCATTGGGCAAGATAAGTATTCGGGCTGAACGTGGCGATCCGCATATGAGCCTCTTTACTAAAGATGAACAATATACTTTAATGTCGCTCTTTTTGATTTGCCGCTCCCCTCTTATGTTTGGCGGAAACTTACCAGATAATGACGAATTCACTTTAGATTTAATTACAAATGAAGAAGTACTTGCAGTCTTGAATAAAAGTAGAAACAATAATCTTCTTTTTAATGATGGAGAAAAAATTGCATGGGTTGCAGATGATGAAAATTCTGATAGTAAATATGTTGCCCTCTTCTATACTTCAGATCAAAAACCGGTTAAGGAAAGTTTAGCTCTATGGAATAGTGATCTTGTTACTTATAAAACCGGTGAACAAAGTACGGATGTTAAAGTAAATATAGGCAGAGCTAAAAAATTATACCTTGTAGTTACCGACGGTGGTGATGATAATAATTGGGATCATGCCGATTGGATCGAACCAAAATTGATTGGGGAAAAAGGATCACTAAATCTTACAGATATAAAGTGGATAAATGCATCTGCCGGCTGGGGAACTGTTTCAGTAGGCAAAAGTATTGGTGGAAATAAGTTAATTGTAAATAATAAAGAATATGCCGATGGCATAGGTACACACTCTACCTCAATTATCGAGTATAATATCCCTGAAGGATACGATACTTTCACTTCTTTAGCCGGACTTGATAAAGAATGTGTAAATCATACAGAAGGTGCAACTGTAAAATTTCATATATTTACTGAATATCCGACTGGTTCTCTTCCGCAGGATTCGACAATGATCTCATTAAAATTTGATCAATTAGGTTTTAAAGGCAAATGCACAGTTCGCGATTTATGGGCTAAAAAAGATATTGGAGAATCTACAGATGAAATATCATTATATGTAAGAAAACATGGAGCGAAATTATTAAAGATTAGTGAAATCAAATAAAGGAATTAAAGACAAATGAAAAGACTAATTTTTGCTTTGTTAGCTTTAATTGCACTGAGTTGTTCCCAGGAGAGTTCAAAATATTCAGACTATCCAATTTCTGCTGTTGGGATTAGAAATGTTATTCTTACTGATAGCTTCTGGCTACCGAAAATAAAAACAATCCAGGATGTAACGATTCGTTATGCATTTGATAAATGTAAAAACGAAGGACGAATGGAAAATTTTCTTATAGCAGGCGGTGTGGAAAAAGGAACTACAAAAGGTAAAATGCCTTTTGATGACACCGATCTTTATAAAATTATTGAAGGTGCTTCTTATTCATTAATAAGCAATCCTAATCCAGAATTAGACGCTTATATCGATTCTATAATTGCAATTATTAAAATCGGGCAGGAACCGGATGGTTACCTTACAACCTGGTTTACTATAAACAGGGAAAAACCTCCTGCATGGTGGGTCAAGCCTTCAAAAACAAGATGGGAAAATGAAGTAAGTAGTCATGAATTATATAACAGCGGGCATTTATTTGAAGCTGCTGCTGCACACTATTGGGCTACAGGAAAAAGAAACTTTTTAGATATTGCAATTAAAAACGCTGATCTGCTGGTAAACAATTTTGGTCCTAATAAACTTCATAGACCTCCCGGACATCAAATAGTCGAGACTGGTTTGATTAAGCTGTATCAT
>JAJDNK010000029.1 GCA_022340715.1 bacterium BMS3Abin03
GTGGTTATTATGATCACGATTGAACTAATTAATAAATGCTTAATTAAATCGTGTGAACCAGAAGGAAATAGTTCGGCTCCATAACTACCAAAAGCAAATGCATAAAGAGAAAGCATTATTATATAACTGATCCAGAGTAAAATATTCATAGAACCTGTGAACAGTCCCGGGCCGAAGGCCTTATCGAGAAATGAAACTGTGCCCCCTTTACCCGGAAGAGCAACGGATAATTTTGAATAGGAATATGAAGTGATTAGTGCAACCAAACCTGCGATTAAAAAAGCGAGAGGAGCACCACCTTCTGAAAGTTGGACAGCAAGGCCGAGCACAGCAAAAATTCCACCGCCAACCATTCCTCCAATACCGATTGCCGCAACCTCAAAAAAATCGAGTTTGCTTTTATTATTTCCTGTCATTTAATAGCTTCAAGAATAAAACACTCATTAAAGATCTCATCATCCAGACGAAAATTACAAATAAAAAAGTTTACGATTTTCGAATTACAGAAAATCTAACCTTTCTTTTCCAGTATGATTAATGTTACCTCAGGAGTTGAGTTATAACGTATAGGGGCCAATGACATTCCGAGTCCGCGGGTAACGACCATTAACATATTTCCAAAATGGAAATCACCACGCTGGTATTTTGTTTCGAGTCTTGTGGGAGACAATTGAAGAAAAGGAAACAGCAATGTAATCTGCCCGCCGTGTGTATGTCCTGCTAGGAAAAGATCATAATTTTTTTGAATTGCTTTGTCTACTAGAAACTGTCTTGGCTGATGAGTAAGGAAAATCTTCAAAGAGCAATTGTTAGAGTTATCTGTAAGGCTATCAAGCACAGCACCCGGAACAGTTTCAACATAAGTATTTGTTATGAAAGTAATACAGATGCTGTCATCACCAATAACAATATTCTTTTTACCATCATCAATCATTTCTACACCATGCTTTTTTAGTGCGGCCATGACTTCTCTTAGACTTCTTTGTGTATCGTTACGGTAAGCCCAGTTATCATGATCTCCTACACAGGAATAAACCCCGTACCTAGATTTTATTTTACCGACAAACTCTCCGCTTTCCTTTATGAATTCAGGTGTAGAGGTAATCATATCCCCACCCATCAGGACCAGATCGGGTTTTGTGGCATTAACATCATCTATGAATTGCTGCAGCCGGGATTGATCAGTATAACGGTCTGCCTGCATGTCGGAAATAAATGTTAAGTGAAAATTCTCTAAAGATTTTGGAAGATCCTTCTTTTTATAATCAACTATTCTTGTTGAGATAACATTGTAATCAAAAATTATTCTCGCGGGAATGTAGATAGTAAAAAAAACAAACAGTAAAAAGACAATTTTTGCCTGGATGGAGAGAAGCCTAACCTTGTTCTTTTTGTACAGAGGGAGGATTAATAGTTTAATAATATCGATTAAGAAAAAATAAATTACATTTTGAAGCAATAACAGAAAAGAGAACCAGAAAGGATATAAAATCAGGTAATCATAGAAAAAATTTTCTGGTGTGGGAATCCGGTTACCGGAAATATTTGTATAAGTCCAGGCAATTAGAAGAAGTGCTGGATAAAGATTGATGGTAATTAGTAGGATAATCTTAATTACTTTGTAAACTTTCAATCCTTTGGAGGGGAATAAAGCAGAAAGTGAATGTTTAATCTTCTTAAAAAAATATAATTCGAGAAGAGAAAGAATAATTAAGACAACAATAAGCAGAGGATACCAGCGCATAATTTTTAGAATAGAATATGTTACGGATTCTTAAAACAAAGTTAATATATTATTTGTTGAAAATAGAAGCCGGGACTTACCAATCCTAAAAGTTTTGTTGCAGATTTCTCAAACATCATTTTTAATTCGTTCTACAAGAGAAGACATCCGGTTTATATGCGTTCCCTGCCAGTATATTTTATCGCATACTTCACAGATACAAAATTCATCTTGATTTTCTTTTACTTTTTGCGGTAACCGGTTCTCGACATTCTCTTTTGATATCATTTTCAAAGGTGTATTACATTCCAAACATCGCGTAAACTCTTTTATCTGATTTTGCAACTGAAATCTTTTTACAACTTCAACGACTTGTTTTTCGAGATCAGAATTTCTGATCCAGTATGCATGATATATTTCATTTCTTTTTAGAAGTCCCCTATCCATTGTTAGTATTGCCCGGTTTTCCCGTATTGAAGTTTTTACAATTTCAATATCTGTTATATCGTTCCTGTAGTAAACATCCAGACCCAGCATTCTAAGATATCTTGTTAATTTACCCAGGTGAACATCTGCAATGAATTTCGGTTTTCTCAACGGTTCGGCACGAAGATGCTGGGCATCTTTTATATCGAAAGATTCGAAAACAGGATAAACAGAAATATCTTCCTTATCATGTATTAAATGATTAAAACCAACAGACGTACCATTTACCAGTATCAAATCAACTTCCGTATGCGGAACACCGAGAGATTCGATTAAATCTTTAACAGAGGTACGATCAATGTATCGATGATCAAAACGTTTCTTTCTTTTTTCTTCAGGAAGAAAATCATTCAGCTCTTCATAAAATCTAATATATATAGTATGCACAATGAGGCACTTGAATAGGTAAATATTTCAGAAATTAAAGTTCGGATTAGAATTCTAAAAATTTAAATGTACTCAGGTTGAGCTTTAAAGTTAGATAAGGAGAAAGGGCAGGAAAATCGATGTAAAGATCTTTCTCATACTCTTACTCTTTATCAGTTTTTGTCTATCCACCTTGCAACATCTTTTGCAAAGTAAGTTAGAAACATATCTGCGCCTGCCCGTTTTATCGCCGTTAGAGATTCTATCATAACCCTTTCCTCATCGATCCATCCGTTTTGCCCGGCAGCTTTTATCATTGCATACTCGCCGCTAACCTGGTAAGCTGCTGTCGGCATTCCGAATTTTTCTTTTACCTTTCTTATTACGTCGAGATAAGGACCGGCAGGTTTTACCATTACAATGTCGGCACCTTCTTCAATATCTGCCTCTACTTCTCTTAGTGCTTCATTAATATTCCCGATATCCATCTGGTGAGATCTTCTGTCACCAAACGCCGGCGCAGATTCCGCTGCATCTCGAAACGGTCCATAGTAGCCCGAAGAATATTTTGCAGCGTAACTCATTATCGGAATTTTCAGATAACCTTTGTAATCCAGTGCTTTACGGATTGCAAGAACTCTCCCATCCATCATATCCGAAGGGGCAACCATATCCGCACCTGCTTCCACATGAGATACAGCTTCTTTTGCAAGAACGGATATTGTTTCATCATTTAAAATTTCTTCGCCGGCAAGTATTCCGCAATGTCCATGTGAAGTATACTCGCACAGGCAAACGTCCGTAATAACCAGAAGATTGTTTATTTCCTTTTTTATTGCCCGGATTGCTTTCTGAACGATTCCATTCGGATTGTAAGCTTCGGAGCCCTGTTTATCTTTATGTTCAGGAA
>JAJDNK010000035.1 GCA_022340715.1 bacterium BMS3Abin03
CAAATATTGCGATAGCTTGTTCGCTTCCTGCTCAAACAATTCGGGCTGCTGAATAAATTGATCTCTGAAATAAGTTAAAACTTTTATCCACTGATCCTTTGGGAAATATGTACCTGCAAAAACAGGTCTTCTATCCGGTAAAGCAATTACGTTCAATGGCCAGCCGCCTCTTCCGGTTATTATGTAAGCAGCATCCATATAAACCTGGTCAACGTCCGGTCGTTCTTCTCTATCTACTTTAATCGATACAAAGGATTCATTCATAACATTTGCTACGGCAGTATCCTCAAAAGACTCATGTTCCATCACGTGGCACCAATGGCATGCAGAATATCCTATGCTGATTATCATCAGCTTGTTTTCTTTTTTTGCCTTTGCAAGCGCTTCATAATTCCAGGGATACCAGTTCACAGGATTGTGTGCATGCTGAAGCAGGTAGGGACTTGTTTCGTTTATTAGTTCGTTAGTAAACATAAAATGCTTTTCTTTCTCATCTTTTTGCGATGTACAGTTATTAAGGATTAATGCGATTGAAAAAAATATAATAATAGCCTAGCACTTATTTAAATTAATCATTTGAAGATATCGCTTTTTATTCTCACCGGGATTCAGGATCTGTTGGGCAACTAATTTTACCGGGCAGTCACGGTCATACCGTGACTGGAGGTATGATTTTTTATGATGTCACACCTTTTCTGTCACGGAATGGTCCGTGACAGCCTGGGTGAAGGGTTTTCCCTAATTTAAAACTCCAGCTCAATTCCAATTGGGCAATGATCGGAGCCCATAACATCGGAAAGTATAAAAGCAGACTTGAGGTTTTTCTTTAGGTTTTCACTAATATAAAAATAATCTATGCGCCAGCCTACGTTTCTTTCCCTTGCTCTTGTTATCATGTCCCACCACGTGTAGTTATCCGGTTCCTGGTTAAACACTCTGAATGTATCGATAAACCCGGCATCGAGAAATCTATCTATCCATTCACGTTCTTCCGGTAAGAAGCCGGATATTTTTGAATTTTCTTTTGGTCGTGCAATATCGATTTCTTTATGAGCAGTATTAACATCCCCGCAGATAACAATTTTCTTTCCCTGCTTCAAAAGTTTTTTAAGATGTTTAAGAAATGTCTCGTAGAAATCCATTTTATAAGCGAGTCGTTCTTTTGAAGCTTTACCATTAGGGAAATAAATATTGAAAAGAATAAACTCTTTGTACTCAGTGATTATAAATCTTCCTTCACTGTCAAATTTCTTAATTCCAAGTCCGTTCGTTACATTAACTGGTTCAGGTTTCGTATAAGTGACAACACCACTATAGCCTTTTCTTTCTGCAGAAGAAAAAAACGATTTGTAACCGTTAACGGATAATAAGTCTTCCGTTAATTGTTCGGGATGAGCTTTTGTTTCCTGGATACAAAGAATATCAGGTTTTGTATCTTTAAACCAATCGAGAAAACCTTTTTTATATGCTGCCCTTATTCCGTTTACATTCCAGGAAATTAATTTTTGTGTGCTCATAATGCTATTTTTGTTTATTGAAGTTTAATGCGAATATAGGAAAATATTATAAAAACTTATTGTGTTGATGAACTGTTAAAACAGTTAATGTGGATAGAATTAAAGATTCTCACCGGGATTAATCCCGGTGAGAATCTAACAAAACTCAAAACATTAACTGTTTTTAACGGTTTTAGAGTTCATACATAGGGTTATAAAATATCTGACCCAGAATATCTACTTAAGCGCCCGCAAACAATCGCCAAATTTGTGTTACAAAGAAACAAACAACAATTCCCATAACTATTGGGAGGAAGGTTGAGACCAAAGTCCACTTAACGCTTTTTGTTTCTTTATAAATTGTATAGATAGTTGTTGAACACGGATTATGCAGCAAGCTGAAAAGCATAAGATTAATTCCTGTAAGAAGTGTCCATCCGCCTGCCGCTAAAATAGTTCCGGTAGCGCTTGCAGATCCCGCATCGAACATAACACCGCTTCCGCTGCCAACGCCCGTTAAACCGGCAACCAGTACAGTCAACATCAAAACAGTTGGAATTACTATTTCATTCGCAGGGATAGCTATTATGTAAGCGAGAATAATTACACCATTTAAACCTATTATTAAGGCGGCGGGATCAACCCAGTTTATAAAGACTTGAGCTATACTTTCCTCCCCGAACGTCACATTCGCAACAAGCCAAATTACCATTCCGGCAGGAACAGCAAACACAACTGCACGCCATAAAACTATAATTGTTCTGTCGATAAGAGAAGTGTATAACGTTCGTAAAATTCTCGGTGGACGGTAAGGTGGAAGCTCGAGACTAAATGTAGATGCTTCACCTTTTAACATTGTTTTCGACAAACCAAATGAAACGACAAGACTAAAGACAATCCCCAGGACTGCTATTCCGACAACTGCAGCTGCTGAGACTATTCCCGCAAGTTCTGCAGGTACAACTCCGCCTATAAAAATAGTTGCGATCAGGATTTGTGTGGGCCATCTTCCATTACACAGAGAAAAATTATTTGTGATTATTGCAATCAGTCTTTCACGCGGGCTATCTATAACTCTTGTTGCTACTACTCCCGCAGCATTGCAGCCAAATCCCATTGCCATTGTTAATGCCTGTTTCCCGTGTGCACCTGCTCTTCTGTAAAGATTATCCATATTAAATGCAACACGCGGGAGATAGCCGAAATCTTCAAGCAAGGTAAAGAGCGGAAAGAAAATAGCCATCGGTGGAAGCATAACACTGACAACCCATGCCATCGAAAGGTATGCCCCATCAATCAGCAGACCACTTAACCATAACGGTGTTCCGATTGATCCCGCAAAACTTTTTAAAGCGGGATGGATATCATTGATTAATATGGAGGCAAGAAATTCCGAAGGAATATTTGCACCCTGTACCGTAATCCAGAATACCATTGCAAGAATAATAAACATTACTGGGAAACCAAATACCGGGCTGGTTACTATTCTATCAAGAGCCCTGTCGAAACTGAACAGAGGCTTTTCTTTAGATGTGGTAACTGACCGTTGGGCTATTGTTGTCGCGTTTGCAAATATGGATTCCATAAGCTGGTCATGAAAACCCTGACCAAGGTCCCATCTCAGGTTGTTTGCCAGCGAAAGAATTTCTTCGTTATTTTGTTCTGTTTGTTTCATTATACAGCGTCTTCACTTTGCAATTCGTCTTCTGTTATTGCACGTTTTACTTCTTTTATATTTCCTAGCTCCCCCGTCCTTACGGCATCAATAATACTCTGATCTCCTTCTAGCAATCTTAACGCAACCCAGTTTGAATTGGGAATATTGGGGTATTCCAGTTTAATTTTCTGCGAAAGTTTTTCTACAGCAGAATTTAATTCTTTAGATTTACCTTTCATCCGGTATGGTTTACAAATGTATTTACCCGAAGCAACTTCATTAATGCTGTTTAATAATTCCTGCATACCAATATTTTGTCTTGCTTCGGTTGGAATAACGGGAATTCCAAGATCTTTGCTAAGAGTTCGCACATCGACTTCAATTTTATTTCTTCTTGCTTCATCCATAAGGTTTAAACATAAAACAGCACGGTCGGTGATTTCAAGAACCTGAAGTACAAGATTCAAATTTCTTTCAAGACGGGTTGCATCGGCAACTATTACGGTAACATCCGGCTGCCCGAAGAGGATGAAATCCCTTGCCACTTCTTCATCCGTGCTTGCCGAAAGCAGGGAATAGGTTCCCGGCAGATCGACAATCTTAAACTTTGAATCATTGAACTCAAATCCACCTTCAGCTCTCGTAACAGTTTTGCCGGGCCAGTTGCCTGTGTGTTGTTTAAGTCCTGTTAAATTATTAAAGACAGTGCTTTTACCGGTATTTGGATTTCCCGCCAGTGCCACAACATAGTCGTAATCGCTCATATTTATTCCGAGCTTCTTAAGATTACCCACATTGTGAACAGGGCAGCTTGCGCAATTATTTAATTCTAATTTATTTGTATTCATTTTTAATTTTCCAGGAATATTCTTTCAGCTTGTTTTTTTCTTAAGGCAACGGTAGCGCCGCGAATGCGGTATGCAATCGGGTCACCGCCTACACTTTTCATTTCTACTTCTATTTCAGTTCCCGGAACTACTCCGAGATCCATCAATCTTCTTCTTTGCTGTCCCCTGCACTTCGTTGAAATCCCGATTACTTTCCCTTTTTCACCAATTGATAGTGACGAAAGTGTTTTAAATTTTCCCTCAATCTTCGGCTCACCTTTAACAGTGGTAACATTTATATTTTTTGCAAACAAAGGTGCAAGCACAACCTCTTCACCATTTGCTAAAAATCTTATCCTTTCTTTGGTCGCTTCAATCATTCTTACGTGCATACCGACATGTAAACCTTCCGCCACAAGCTGGCTGTAAATAGCATTGGGTTCATCCTCTATATGAATAATGTGCGCATACGCATCAGGCATAAGAGAGTTTAAAGTTATTCCCCGTTTTGAAAGTATATCACCTTTTGAAGTAGGGATTGGATCGCCGTGAGGATCAAAAACCGGATTACCGATTTGGGCAGCAAGTGCATCAGCCTGAGCCGGGCTTAATTTATGTTCTATTTCCTCTGCAGAGAAGTGCCAATCTTTTTCTCCGACACTTGTTTCATCGGCAAGATATTGTTCCCACAACCTATGAACGCGGATTATTCGTAAAGCGTAAGACCTTCCATCGGGTGTAAGCACAATATCTTCATCATGCGATTTAACAAGATCGTGCTGTTCCAGATTTGCTAAAAGTTTTGCCGCATCATCCGATGCAATTGATAGTTTGCCGGCAATGCTATCGATACTACAACTAACACCATTATATTCACAACTGTAAAGATGCTTTAATGCGTCTTCGATTAAAACTCTTTTTTCGTTTCTTTTATTTCGTCTTAACCTTGAAATAAGTCCTTTTTGAGGAATAAAAATTATCAGCAATATCAGGATCAAGCCTGTTCCTGTAAGCAGTGCTATTAAAGGATCTACCATTTTCTTTTTCTAATTAATTTTTTCTATGGACAAAAACATTCGCAGCAATTGTACTGCTTATGTTAACTTCTTTATTATCAATCGAAATTATCATCGATTTATCGAAACCAAGTACATTTTTTATTGTGAGTTTTTTATTCAGCTTTATCCCGATTCCTGATAAATATTTAAGAAAACTATTATCAAAATCATTTACACGAACCACTTCTACAGCTTCGCCTTTAGCTGCCAGGCTTAAAGGAATTGTATGTCTTTGCTTTGGCAGCAGCCCATTTTTATCAGGAATCGGGTCACCATGCGGATCGAATTCAGGGAAGTCGAGCATCTCTTCCATTTTATTTATCAATTCGTCCGATGCACCATGTTCAAGATTGTGGGCTTCTTCATGAACTTTATCCCACGGCATTCCAACAATCTGATGTAAAAACACTTCCCAGATTCTGTGTCTTCTTACCATATTTTTTGCATACTCTTCACCGTTTTTAGTAAGCCGGATTCCTTTATAACGTTTGTAATCTACAAAACCGTCATTCGCAAGCTTCTTCAGCATATCTGTAACAGCAGCATTTGAAATAGACAGCTTGTCGGCAATCCGGTTCGCTTTTATAGTTCCATCAGTTTCACGATACTTATAAATAGCGCTTAAATAGTCCTCTTTTGATATATTTTGCATACTTTAAGTAAATTTGTGGAATTAATTTAAGCAAGCTTAAAATTATTGTCAAGGATATTTTAATAGACTAAGCAGTCATAATCCAAATTGTTTTCAATTACGGGTAAAACAGAAATAAGATTTAAGAGAACTATTTCAAGAGCGGTATCTTTCTTTAAAATTGATCTCATTCTTTTCGAAGGATTTTTCCCCATTAACTAAAACATTTTCAACTTATAATGATACAAATCTGCAATTCGTAATTTGAGAATTAACATTGATTGAAAGCTTAAATGGATCTGGATAGTAAGGCTTTTACAAATTCTCACAAACAGAAAAATCTACTTTATCTTCTCATTTTTGCACAATTATCCTCTTTTGGGGATTTTGAATTTTTACATAAATCCTTAGTAGAGGCAAATATTTGCAATTTTAGCAATTTTCTTATTTTGGCACCGCTATTGAAATGTAAAGCCCCGGGGAATTTCCCTAATGTGCTCTTTGATAAAATGGATGCTAGTGCCGAAAACTATTTTCACTATTGTAAATGCATACATTATATCTGGGGTTAGAATGAAACATATCATTACATTCATAAGTCTTCTGTTACTTCCCCTTATAGGATGTTCTGATTATACAGAATTTCCGGTTGAATCAATATCAAATAATAAAGTATTAGAAAAACATTCTGTTATCTCCGATGCCCCGGATTGTCGTATGCCGGAATATCAGCTCGTACCTCTGCCACCAAAAGCACCTGAATGGCAGGGAATAACTCAATCAGCGAACGCGGTAATATTTGGGGAAGTAGGTGGTGAAATTGAATTAGATACATTCTATGTAGCCGTTGACGGAAGAGCAATCAATATTTTAGCATCATTGGTGATACCACGCGGAGCATTTAAAGGTACAAGAAAAATTACTATAACAGTCGATGATAAATTTGCAGCGATACATTTTTATCCTGCAATGACATTTGAAAAACCATTGATGCTAACCCAGGTTTTTTCAGGGTTGAATTTAAAAAGTCGCCATACGGGGACTATTGATTTCGCATTCATAGATGATAATGGTTCGATTGAATGCATAAGAAATAACGGTATACAGGTGATCGTACCACAGGGATTGGTTCGGGTATTGAGCGCCAGAATATCTCACTTTTCAAGATATGGCTGGACGAGGATGCCTCGGACCTATAATCCGAAATTCCTAAAAGTTGAATAATAACTCTGAAGAAGAGCTAGCCCTCAAATAGAAATAATAAATTAATTTACAAAGGTTGAAATAGAAATTTAACACCACATTCCGCTTTTTAATTTTCCAATTATCCTTTCTAACATTTCAACCAGCATTTTAGTTTTCTTTTCGGATTAATTATTAATTCTCACATAGAGAATTTGAGATAATTTATCTCACTATAGCACATTAAAATTTATATGCTATATAACATAAAAGACTTAAAAGTTCTCAATTCTAACAAATAGCGGAACATTTTTTAAAATTATAGGTTGGCATGCAGATTGGGAAACAGTCTGATATCGGGGTTAATCTCAAATATTATCCCTTGATAAAACGATGCTATTGCTAAAAAACTGTTTCTATTAAATAACAATAGTCTTCATTTTATTTTGAGGAAAATTGAGAACGATAACACAAATTCTTCTTATCCCCTTTCTATTAGTGATTGAAAATCTCATTGAATCATTATATCAAATAATACCTGACATTTTTCCATTTGAATTCGGGAAATTCCAAGGTAATTCATTGATTCCAGGAACTTTAGACAGGGTAAAATTATGAGATCCGTTAAAACAAATTTCAATTATCAAATAATAATACTCTGCCGGTAATAATTAAGAAAGAGAAGTCGTCAAATGAAAGAATTAAATAAAATATTGTATGACAAGATAACCTTACTGCTTAGGAAGTATTTAAACTCTTCCCAATTGCTGGATTATTCAAATGAGATAGAAGCTATTTCTTTACTGAAATCCTTTGACCAGAAGCCGGAAGAACTATTGGAAGTAAATCTTAAAGGTGTGGCGGCAAGAAAATTAATAGATAAAACGATCTCCTTTGCTAATGAAAATCTTTCTACGGAAAATTACCAAAAGTCGCTCTACGATTTAGCGTCCATGCTTGCAGAATGCGAAGAAATGAATATTTCAGAAGAGATATTAACAAATCTTATCAATGATGTTAAATCGGAACAGCTGAAAGCTGAATCTCTTCTTGTTTTAGCTGATATCCTAATCAGGAAATCATTTTGGGATAAAAGTATAATTCTAATAGTGCAGGCAAAAGAACTTTTTGAAGATTTGAATGATACGGTAGGAGTAGCAAAATGCGAAAATTTGTGCGGCACATATTATGGCGAAAGGGGCGAAATTGTATCGGCAAGGAATCATTTTATAAATAGTTTGAATCTTCTTAATGAAAACGAAGATGATAAACTTGCTGCAAATATAGAATCAAATCTTGCAATTCTCGAAATTGTCTGCGGAAACTATGACACAGCGAAAAAATATTTTACTAGAGCTATTAATAAATTTGAAAAGTTAGGCGAGTACAAAAGAATTGCTATTCAACGTCATAACATGGGAATGATGTACCTCGATCAAAAAACTTATGATAGAGCAATAGTAGAATTTGATAGTGTGATTTCTCTTGCAACAAATAAACAATACCATACGATTCTCGCTATCTCTTACCTGGGTAAAGCCAATGCTCTGGCGCTAATGAACAAGAACAAAGAGGGGCTGGAGTTTTGTTACAAGGCTATGGACATTGCAATCAGAATAGAAGATAGATTAACAATTGCAGATGTTTACAGGGTGTTTGGAATCATAGAGAGAAATTTTAAACACTTTGACCTTGCTGAAAAGTATTTAAATATAAGTTTAAGATTAAATGATGAAGTAAAAAACAGATTAAATACAGCAGAGACATCTTATGAGTTTGGTTTGCTATATAATGAAAGCGGGAATAATAAGGGAAAAGAAGACTGGTTGAAAAAAGCCTTAATATATTATGAAGAAATAAAAGCTGCTCAGAAGGTAAATCATATAACTGAATTGCTAGCAACAACTTAGAAAAAACCGTTATTTATATAAATCTTTTTCTCAATCAATGAATATCTATGTAGCTTAAATTAAGGCTCATTGAATTTCTATTTCTTTTCGCTAAAATTTTTTTAAATATCTTTCATTTTCTTTCCTGGTTATTCCAACCGCTTATCAAAATTATCTGATACTGCAATTCCCAAATTTTTGCACATACGATTTTATCATTTAACTTTTATTTAAATTAAAGCTACTAGAAATAAAGTTTTAGGTGATAATATGTCTTTATGGGACTTTATAATAATGTTTGTGATTGCAGCAATTACAGGCTCAATTGCAAAAACTCTGGTTGGCTTTGATAAAGGGGGTTGCGTCATTTCTGCAATAGTTGGATTTGTTGGAGCGTTAATTGGAACGTGGATGGGTCGTGAACTTCACTTGCCCGAAATATTTTCAATTACAATAAGAGGCATTAATTACCCAATTATATGGACAATCCTTGGAGCCGTATTGTTTACGCTAGTTCTGAGTTTACTTTCTCCTAGAAGAAAGAAATAGAAGCAAAAGTTTACTCACTCTTTATGGGCAGCAATTATAAAGGAACTAAAGAAGAGGTCAGAGTATTAAATACTTATATAAAATTGCAACGAGCCACTGATTCCGTTAATGCAAGGATAAATTCGTTCCTATCAAAATCAGGTTTAACTGAAAGCCAGTTTTTTATGCTCGATGCATTATTTCATCTCGGGCCATTATCTCAAAAAGAACTTGGTAATAAATTATTAAAGAGTGGGGGAAATATTACCATGGTTGTCGATAATCTCGAGGAAAGAAAACTTGTAAAAAGAAAACGTAGTAAAAAAGATAGACGATTGATTTATGTTCATCTTACAGAAAAAGGTGAAAAGAAAATTAAAGAGTATCTCCCCGGTGTGGTAGATACATTAATGAAAGAAATGAAAATAATAAGCACTGAGGATCAGGAAACACTTCAAAGATTATGTAAAAAAATAGGCTTCAGTTAACAACCGACAATTTATACTTCTCCAGGATTGCCGGCATAATTTCACCTGCTCTTCCCGTGAAAGAATAATCGACAAAAGAAGAAATTTCAGTTCTTGTTAAATTAACTTCTACCAGCACAGCCCTCCCTCGCTTTGCACTTTGAATCAGTCCCGCCGCAGGATAAACAACTGCTGATGTTCCTACAATAAAAAATATATCTGCATTTATAGATGCTTTCTCACCTTCATCAAACTCATATTCAGGTAGATATTCCCCGAACCAGACCACATCCGGTCTTATAAGTCCGCCGCACTTGCATTTTGGTATGCCATCTTTAAACTCAAGCTCTTCGTTGTAATACGTTTTGCAATTAACACAATAGTTTCTTTCTATATTTCCGTGCAATTCGAAAATTCTTCTGCTACCAGCTCTGCGATGGAGATTATCGATGTTTTGAGTGACGACCGTTACTTCCTCAAAATGGTTTTGAAATTCCGCAATTGAATGATGTGCTGCATTTGGTTGTGATTCGTGTATAACTTTTTTTCTGTGGTTATACCACTCCCAAACCATCTTTGGATTTCTCAAAAAGGCATCGAAGTTAGCCAGCTCTTCCGGTTTTAATTTATTCCAGACTCCATTTTCCCCTCTGAATGTTGGGATACCACTTTCAGCAGAAATGCCTGCCCCAGTAAAAAAAACAATTGAATGAGCACCTTTTAGTTTATCAACAAGGGACTGATCAATTTTTATCATTCTAATTCTTCGTTAACCTTCTCTAATAACTCCTTGGATTCTTCAAGAAGAGCATTATCATCTTCATCAACAAATGGTGCTTTTTCTACTTTTAACAAAGTCTCTTTAGCTTTCTCATATTCATCTTCCTCTATGTAGGCTTTAGCAAGCTCTATGTAAAACATTCTGAAATTTGGTCGCAACTTGGTTGCAGTTTCAAGTTCCCTGATAGCATCATCCATATCACCCCATCCCAAGCCAAGAGGTAATCTGAGCAGATAAGGTTTTTCACATACCTTTAAATGTGCTCTCCCGAGAATATAATGAGCAAGTGCCTGCGTATAATTTCCACCGTTACCAAGTTCAATTGCATGTTCAGTATCATCTCTTACATCGTTTACAGTTCCGATGGCTGAAAAGATTCCCTCAAACAAAGCTATCTTTCCATTTGCTATTGCTCTTCTTACATAAGTTTCTGCTTCATCCGGTGCAAGTTTTACCGAACTATCTGCATAAAATAATGCTTTTTTGAACATTGCTTCTTTCTTCGCCTCCTCCTCATCGGTTTCCTGCGGTAATTTTTCTGCAATATCAACATAGGCACGACTAATTTTCCACATAAGTACCCAGTCTGCAGGATAAAGACTGTCGGCTTTCAGGTATGTTTCAAGTGCTTTCTTATGGTTGAATTCTTTATAATATTCGTCCCCTTTTTTCATTAATTGATCTAAAGATTGAGCAAAAGTGCTAAGACCGAATACAAAAAGTAATACCAGGATTGAAATTATAGTAATCTTTGCTCTCATACTTTACTCCTCTGTTAATCAAAAAGTGATTTGTTTACGGTATCCTCATTTGTCGATGAGCCTTGCTGTCGGTAGAGATCGGTTTGTGCAAGATGAATAAACTTAGTCCAGTTACCTTCTCCGGAGATTTCTGTTTTTAAAGTGTTTAGATACGCATTAACTTTTGCACTAAGTTCGTCCGCCTGGTAAAGAGCTATTGCCTCAGGTATTTTAGGAACGACAGGTGAAGCATATTCTAATTTACCCTGATGACTAAGAATAAGATGAATTAATAAATTTTTTATTTCCTCCGGGAAACCAGGAATTTTTTTTGTTTCTTCCTCAATTATCGATGCACAAATTACAATATGCCCGATCAATTTCCCTTTATCGCTATATTCAAATGCCGAATCATATTTTAGTTCGATGGTTTTCCCGAAATCATGAAGCATTGCTCCGGCAATAAGAAGATCTCTGTTCAATTCTTTATGAAACTCACACATCAGGTCGCAAATTTTTATTAGCTCCAAAGTATGTTCTATTAAACCGCTCAGGTAAGCATGATGCCATGATTTTCCTGCAGGTGCCATCTTAAATTTTTCTAACTCCTCACCCGAAAAAATATTTTTGAGAAGTGTTTTAAGATTTGAATTTGAAATTTGTTCAATCCTGGTAAGAAATTCATTTTCCATTGCTTCAGGATCATGCAAAGATTTACTTAAAAAATCACTAGCGGTAATCCCGGCAGTATCGCCAACAAGCTCGGCAGAATTTATTTTAATTTGAGGAGAACCCTGAAATTCATCTATTGTTCCTGAGACTTTAACAATATCGCCCGTTTTAACTTTTCTGGAAAGCTGTTCAAAACCTGAAGTATCATTCCAAACATTTGCATTTATTCCGGAAGATTTATCACCCAATTCCAAGGATAAAAACGCTTTTCCTGCTTTTGTGCTTCTCTCTTCAATTTTCCTGATCATTAAATAATGATCGACCATATCGCCTTTTTTGAGATTAGCTAAATCAGGTTGTTTAAGCATATCGAATTTCCAAAATAAAGATTATTTAACTTAAGAAATTCAAGGTTAAAAAGTAAGAAAGAGGGAGCTGATTTAATGTTCTTTTACAACTTCAAGAACGCAATTATCCGGAAGATGGGCAATAACCGATCTGTTAAGCAAATCAATTGAGACAGAAATTGATTTACCCGAGCTTTCATTAATTACTGTACCAATAACTCCCTGGAATGATCCGCTTTTGATCATAACTTTTGCACCCGGAACAATGCCGTTATGAACAATTACACTTGTATCTGATTCCAGCATTTTTCTTATGTTGTCTATCTGCCAATCCGGAATTCGGGCGGGTCTTCCGTTATCAAAAAGACATCTTACAATTGCCGGTTTCTCTACTGAGGTTAATCGCTCATGTTCATCAGCATAAATAAATATATATCCTCTAAAAAGCGGTTCCGTAATTTTCTTTTTTCTATCGCTCCATTGTTTCAACTTAGTAATAGTTGGTAAGTATGTTTGAATGCCTGAAGAAATTAATTGTTCTTCAGCTTTAAATTCACTTCGTGGTTTTGTATATAGTGCAAGCCAGGATTTTTCCATGTATTAATGTTTGTTAATTGAGTATTTGGATAAATTTAAAATTTGGTCGGATAAATTTAAGGATTTGAGAAGAGAATGGTCAATTTAATAGTGAACGAAGTTTTTCATTCAATTCGTCCTCATCAATAGGTTCGTCTTTAATGGTTTTTATTCCATACTGCTGGTAGGAATTCTTGACTTCTTCGGATTGTTTGCTAAGCAAAGCAATAATCGGAATATCAGGACCTTTATCCTTTCTTCTTATTGACTGAATAAGTTGTATGCCATTCATCAGTGGCATTTCGTGATCAGTTATAATCACCGAGGGCATCTGACTTATAATTATACCAAGTGCTTCGTAACCATTTTCAGCAGTTACAATTTTGTACAGCGGATATCTCTGTTTCAATAATTTTGAGTAAGATTCTTTTTTATGTTTATCGCTTGTAACAATTAAAATGGTATTTTGTGAAGTCGGTACAATAAAATGAAACTCGCTTCCTTCATTTAAGTTTGAATAAAACCAGATCACACCACCATGCTTTTCGACTATTTCTTTTGTGAGAGCCAGACCGAGTCCCGTTCCCTTTTCGCCTTTTGTTCCCTCTGTAGTAAATGTTCTTCCGATCCGAAAAATTTTTTCTTTATTTTCCTCTGAGATTCCCACGCCGGTATCTTTTACTGAAAACTCAGAGAACAATTCGTTATATACGTTTGCACTTACTTCTACTGAAGTTTTTTCGTATGAAAATTTTATAGCATTGCTGATAAGGTTAGAAATTACCTGGGTGATAAGTCTCTCATCTACTTCAATATAAAGTGATTCCGGGATATTTACATTTATGTTTATATTTTTTCTAACAGCAATTCCGGTAAGAGAAGAAACAGCATTATAAACAAGACTTTTTGCATGCACTCTGGTGGATTCTATTTTTAATCTTCCTGTTTGTATACGAGACCAGTCAAGAAGATCGTTAATTAATCTTAACTGATTTTGTGAGGAGTCGTTTATATATGAGAGGTATTCAGATTTTTCTCTTTCAGAGAGGTTGCCTTCATTCATTAATATTTCAGAGAAACCCAGTATGCTGGTAAAAGGTGCTCGTAAATCATGAGAAAGTAAGGCAAGAAAATTGTCTTTTGAAGAATTGGTTTTCCTGTATTCTTCAATTTCATTTTTCAGCAGTTCCTCTGTTTCTTTAAATTGTCCGATGTTAGCAATTTTACCATAATACTTTGTTGCAACGCCCCTCCTGTTCCTTTCAACTACTAATGTCTCTTTAACCCAGATTATTTTGCTATCTTTTCTTACCATTCTAAATTCCATAGAGAGACTATTTTTGCTCGAATCATATTTGAATTCCTCAACAGTTTCACGCATCTCTCTTAAATCATCATCAAAAATAATCTCCCTGCCTTTACCGGGCATTTCCAGAATT
This sequence comes from bacterium BMS3Abin03, assembly GCA_022340715.1. Lineage (GTDB taxonomy): Bacteria > Bacteroidota > Ignavibacteria > Ignavibacteriales > Ignavibacteriaceae > BMS3ABIN03. Next base: position 14,291 of record JAJDNK010000035.1, read on the forward strand.
TCTTCATTAGTGTAGCCTGTTACCTTGAGTACATTGGGTGAATAAACAAGAAAATCCTCTTTACCGGAATGATCTTCGTACCAGTAAAATTCATCATCGAACCTGTCGATCATCTGGTTAAATATGTTGGAAATATTAATTTTCATTTTTAATAAAGATCAGGATTCAATTGCACTACTAAATCATTTATCAATTATCATGCAAAATATATGAATAAAAATGTTTAACAATTTAAATTATTGATGCCAAATCTATGTTTTATATTTTGTGAATTATTTTATATTAAGAATACTTTTGCTACATCAACTAAAAGAGAAGGTTGATTCATCAATGCCGTGGTAAAAACCTTCCCAAGGGTTCTTTTTTCATATGGGATTTTATTTACAGATTTTGCAATTTTATTGAATTTTTCATCTGAAAAATTATAAATACCACCTTTAATCCTATTAAAAATCAAATGTCTCTTTCCAAGGCGATCATTCCACGCTTTATCATAAGATAAAATATGATCAGGTTTATTCATTTTAACAGCTTCGCCGGCAATTCTGCCCGCAATACTTCCGCCGATCATACCACTTGCAATACCGCCACCGCTTAAAGGATTTACCTGTCTTGCTGCATCACCAACCAGCACTATTCCTGGTGCAGAAATTTTATCAAGTGTAACAGCACTCGGTACACCTCCGGCAATTGAAGTTAAAACAGGAGCGTCCGGATAATATTTATCCATAAAAGAATTTAAGTAAGATTGAGCGGATTTTGTTTTGCCTACTTTTCCACTTACGCCGAGTCCGATGTTCGCCAGGTTATTTCCTTTTGGAAAAATCCAGAAATAACCTTGTGGAGCAACATCAGCACCAAAATAAAAATATAGAGTGTCTGGTTCAACTGAAATATTTGCAGCCGTAATTTGTGTACAGCACTCCATATCCCTGAAATCAATGTGGGTTTTTAATCCTGCCCATCTTCCTACTCTGGATTCAACCCCATCTGCAGCAATTACTATTTTTGCTTTGATTTCGTTCTGTTTTCCCTGGTATTCATATCTAACACCTGATACTTTGCCATCATTAAAAAGTAAGCCATTAACATAAGCACGAGTTAGAATTTCAGTTCCTGCTTCAGCCGCTGTTCTTGCCAATTCATAATCGAATAATTTTCTTTCTAGAACATAGCCTTCTTGCCTGGAATCGAATTGAAGTATTACTTCTGTTTCATCGGGAGCAATGAAAGAAAATTTATTAATATGAGCTTTTATCCATCGTTCGTCTGAATCGATAAATTCCTCAACACCTTCTTTACTGATAGCTTCTCCACATCTTACCGGGTAACCAACATCACGGTCTTTTTCAAGCATTAGAACAGAGACACCTTGTTCAGCTGCAAATCTTGCAGCCATACTTCCTGCCGGACCAGCACCGACTACTATTACATCGTAGTTACTTTTCAATATAATTTCTTAATACATCCTTACTTTATTTTTAGTTTATCCTGAAAGTCATCAGTCCACGGTTTACAGTTGGCAAATTTCTATTCATATTTCTTTGGATTTTCAATCATATGATTTAGCATCTTTCCAACTTCTTCAGATCGTTTTAAGTAATTATCGTAGGTTTTGCGATTAATGTATTTACTACTGAGAGAAAAGTCTGGCCAAACTTGAGTTTCACTATTTTCCATATCTGCATCTGTAGTTTTGGATACAAAATGTGCCGGATATTTTCTCTTTCTATATGCTTCGGCAATCGATGAGCAAAGGCTTCTTGATGATTTTCTGATTTGAATAGTTAACCCATATTTCTCTTCAGGGGGAAAAGATTTTGTTGTTTCGAAAATATCCATTGCGAGATTGAAAGCTTTCTGATAGACTTTTAATTCTTTGAAAGTACTCATATAATTATCCCCACGTAAAAATATTAAGGACTGAAAACAGTTGACTGAAGACTATAGCTTTAAATTTCATTTAACAGTAACCCCATCACGATTAAAAACAATGACCTCAATTGGACACGACCATACACACTTAGCACAATTTGTACATCTTTCATCTATTATGCTGATTTCTGCTTCTTTTAACTCAATTGCATCTTCAGGACAAACACCAACACAACAACCGCAAAAATCACATTTATCCGGGAGAATTTCGATCATTAAAATACCAGTTTTTGCATAGCGTAATTCCAATTTTCAGCGGATGATTTTTTAATTCAAAGTTTAAAAGTTATACTGGATAAGTTAACTATTTGTGATGAAAATTTAATGAAACAGAATCGATTTAAATTTAAGCTAATAAATATGAATACTTTAATTAATTCTTTTCTATATTTTATCTAATCATAAATAAATTTTTAAAGTATGAAATCCGGCAAATTTGGTACATTTAGCGGTGTATTTACTCCTTCCATTCTTACAATTCTTGGCGTAATAATGTATCTGAGATTACCATGGATTGTAGGACAGGCGGGATTTTTTACATCAATCGCAATAATAATTGTTGCACACATTATTTCTATCTCAACGGGTTTAAGTGTTTCATCTATTGCAACGGATAAACGTGTAAAAACAGGGGGAACATATTTTATTATTTCAAGAAGTCTTGGTTTGCCTATTGGTGGAACCCTTGGTCTTGCGTTATTTGTCGGCTTATCATTTAGCGTTAGTCTTTACCTGATCGGTTTCTCGGAAAGTTTTCTTGGATATTTTGGAATTGCCGTAGAACCCAACTCAATCAGAATTACCGGTACTATAATTTTAATTGTTGTTGCAGTTGTTTCATATATAAGTACGAATCTCGCAATAAAAACCCAATATTATATTATGGGTGCGATTGTGCTGTCATTAGTATCAATATTCCTTGGCAATCACGAGTACACACCAATGGCACCGCAGTTATCTCCATTAGGTACGTCTGCACCGTTCATAGTTTTATTCGGAATATTTTTTCCGGCAGTGACTGGTTTTGAATCCGGTGTTTCAATGTCAGGCGATCTAGAAGATCCTAAAAAATCTATACCGCGAGGAACCATTTCTGCTATAATAATTGGTTTAGTGGCTTATCTGGGATTGGCTTATTTCTATTCTCATTATGTTGATCCTCATCTTTTAAGTACGGATCCCGGTGCATTGCTAAAAATTTCACTTGTACCCGAAATAGTAATTGTTGGTATCTGGGGTGCAACTTTGTCTTCTGCTTTCGGAAGTATTTTGGGTGCTCCAAGAATTCTCCAGGCAACGGCGATGGATAAAATTACTCCGAAGATATTTGCAAAAGGATCGGGAGAAATGAATGAACCTCGTAATGCGCTTGTCTTTGCATTTGTTATTGCCGAGTGCGGTATCCTGATTGGAGAACTCGATGTAATTGCAAGAATTGTTTCTATGTTCTTTATAACCACATACGGATTCTTAAATTTAAGCGCTGCATTCGAAAGCTGGGCAAGCTCGGATTTTTATCCTGAATTTAAAGTTCCGATCTGGGTTAGTCTCATCGGCGGTATTGCATGTATCCTTGTTATGATCCAATTAGATTTTATCGCAATGATCGGTGCAATCATAATTCTGGGTTCCATATTTATTTATCTGGAACGTAAAGAATTAAAATTAAAAAGTGGTGATACCTGGGGCGGATTCTGGGAAGCGGTTGTTCGTTATGGATTGATCAAACTAAAAAACAGACCAAGGGAATGGAGAAACTGGAGACCAAATATTATTTTATTCAGTGGAGGACAGTATGCAAGACCGTACTTAATTGAAATGGCAAAAGTTCTTGCAGGAAAACTTGGAATGGTTTCCAACTTCGATCTGGTTGAAAACAATTCATCACATCTTCTCTTTACCAAAGCTGAGCAATCGGAAAACAAGGGTGAACTTAATGAAGATGAACCTGCCGATGATAGTGTGTTTACAAGAAGACAGGAATGCCGCGATATTTACGAAGGGATGCAGGTCATCGCAAGCATATATGGTTTTTCAAGTATCGATCCGAATACAATTTTGATGGGCTGGGGACGTAACACAAAGAGACCGGAGAGGTTTGCTGAAATAATGAAAACTTTCCATGAACTTGATTACAACTCTCTTTTCCTTTTCTATAACGATGATGCAGGTTTTGGAGAAAAAAATAAAATTGATATCTGGTGGCGCGGCGCAGGAAATAATTTCGCTCTGGCACTTACCCTGGCAAGATTCATTACTTCCAATGAAGACTGGAGGAACACCAGGATCCGGTTGCTTACGATTAAAGATAAATTTTCCGGTGCACGAATTTTGGAAAACGAGGCAAAGACATTTCTAAAAACATTCCGTTTGGATGCCGATGTAAAGATTATTGAGAACACAAATGAAAAAAGGACCAACAGCGAAATCTTCCGTGAAGAATCAAAAGATGCCGATCTCACAATTTTTGGTATCCCCCCGATCGATGAAAACACCGCGGGGGATTACATTAAAAATATAAACTCCTTACTGAATGAAGTGGGAACTGCACTTCTGGTAAATGCTTCTTCATACTTTGAAGAAATTAAAAGCGCTGAAGATGATGAGATCCAGGGAAATTAAAACCGTAAAATAAATGTTGTCTCTTCTCTGGGTAATGAGTGTGCTCTTATCGTTCCACCGTGTGCCCTTATTATCTGTCGTGAAAGACTTAAGCCTATACCTGAGCCATCTTTTTTTGTACTGAAGAACGGGATAAAGATTTTTTCCTGATCACTTTCCTGTATGCCGATTCCATTATCGGTTATTTTTATTACAACTTTTCCACGTTCATCAATATTTGCTGATAATTTTATTTCCGGATTTTGTGAGTTGCTTACTGCATAAATTGCGTTGATGATAAGATTTATGATTACCTGCTCAACCATTTCGGGATCTGCAGTTAGTTCCAGAGATTCCGGTTCAATAGAAATGAATAACCTAATATTCTTATCACGTATTTCCTTTCCCATCAGGTTTTCGATACTGTCGAATAATGTTTGTATTTTGAAAATCTTAAAATCAGGCTTGGGAATTTTTGTTAGGCTTCGATAATCATCCACAAAATGTAAAAGTCCCTCACTTCGTTTTTGTATTGTGTTAATTGCGCTTTTAATATCTGCAATTTCTTCCCGCGGGATGTTTTCTTTATTACCATTCGTCGATAGTATGTTGTTCACTGTTCCAGCAAGCGAAGAAATTGGTGTTACGGAATTCATTATTTCATGTGTGAGTACTCTTATAAGTTTTTGCCAGGCATCCATTTCCTTTTCTTCAAGTTCACTCTGAATGTTTTGTAGTGAAACTAAAGTAAAAATCTGGTCTCTGAGCTTAAACTCGATTGCATTTACCATCAATTGAATTAACTCATTTTCATCTACAATTTTTATCGTTGTCTTTTCACCGTTCTTTACTTTGAATAGCGATGTTCCGAGATCTTTTGAAACTGAGTTAAGCTGTTCAATATTATGTAAGCTTGATATTTTTAAAATCTTCTTGGCTGCATTATTAATAAATTCAATGTTTCCATTCTGGTTAAAGGAAATCAAGCCAACACCAACATGTTGAATAACTGTTTGAAGATAACGGTAGTGTTCCTCCTTTTCGCTTCTTGTTTTCTGAAATCGTAATATAACTTCATTGAATGCCCTGTTAAGCTCTTCGAAAGAACTGCCAAGAGATTTAGTGGAAAACGTCTGTGAAAAATCCGAGTAGTTGATCGATTGGAAAAATCTCGCAAGCTCTTTATTCGTTGCATCGATGTATTTGATTAACAAAATTACCTGGAGAATTATCAGCAGGGAAATTATGATCAAAGAAGCCACCAGGTTCGTGTTATAATAAAGAAAGAAGAAAAGGATGATTGAAACAGCAATAAATATTATCCTGATGATCAGGTTTAAGCGAAAGTTTTTCATAATCTGGTATCAGAATGTTTTTTAGTAACGGCGATGGCAGTTATATCATCATATTGTGGAGAATTGTTTCTGAAAGTTTTTATTTTGTTATGTACATTGCTCAGCAGATCTTTCGGCTCCGTATTTAGACCTTTACCATTATAATTCTTTATAACATCTAAAAGATTCTTCATACCAAAATCATTATTATCTTCATTTTTTGAATCAGTTAATCCGTCTGTAAGAAATAGTAATGAATCTCCTTCTGAAATTTCAATTTCCTTTTCTTCAATTGATCTGGAAAATATTTTTCCTTCTTCCAATCCCAAACCAATTCCAACTGGTCTTAAAAGAGAAAGTTTTTCTTCTTTATTGTTGAAATGAATTACAGGTTCGTGTCCGGCTCTTGCAAAAATCAGTTTATTATTTTCGAAATCAATAACTGCATAAAACATGGTAATAAAACTTCCGCGTTCTATAGTATCATAGATTAAAGAATTCAATTTTGTAAGAACCTCTTTCGGTGAATTGGATAAAGCTGCATAAGACTGAAAAGCTCCTTTTGTTAAAGTCATATAAATAGCTGCAGGCAATCCTTTGCCTGCAACATCAGCAATTACTATCCCGATTTTGCTCTCATTGATCTTAATGAAATCGAAGTAATCGCCGCCAACTTCCAGAGCAGGAATACACATAGAGGAAATTAAATATCCGGGAATTGTGGGATTTTCTTTCGGAAGCATTTTAAATTGAACATCACGTGC
>JAJDNK010000043.1 GCA_022340715.1 bacterium BMS3Abin03
AATGAGTTATGGTTATTGGGATACATATCATGATGGAACTTCAATCCAGGACCAGAAGGTTGATTGGTGTTATAGTAATGGTGTCCCGGTATTTCTCGCAGCAGGAAATTTTGGTTCTTCCAAAAGACACTTTTCTGGTACAGTGAGTGCAAATGGTCAAACCAATTTTATTAAAGTAAATGTTACAAATGCATTGGAGGGAAGTACTCGTCTTTATTTTAACCTTGTGTGGTTTGATGGATTAGGAATTCATAATAGTTTAAACTTAAAATATTACGATGGATCATTACAGGAAATTACTGATGTTTATAATTATCCTAAGACGGAAAGTTCAAAGGGAACCGAATCCCAATATTCAGTTGTAATATCATATGTCCCTGCTGGGAATAGTATCTATTATCTGAAAGTTGAAAACAATTCTTCAAGTTCACAGACATATCATATTTATGAATCATATAATAATGGTACTGTTACATTTGAGAATCCCGATCCTGACTATACTATAGCAACTCCTTCAACTGCCACATATGGTTTTTCTGTTGGTGCATTTACTACAAGAGAACAATGGATCAGTTATAATGGTTCAACACACACTAACAATGAAGTTATAGATGGAGTAGCATCTTATTCAAGCAGGGGACCAAGAATAGATGGCTTGCAAAAACCCGATATTTTAGCACCCGGCGGTTCAATTATATCCATTAGAGACAGAGATGTTTTAACTACTCCCGATGCAAACTGGATTGACAATGATGGTAATACAACCGGCGATGCTAATTATTATGTTATGGAAGGCACTAGCATGGCCGCTCCTCAATGTGCTGGTGCAGCAGCATTATTTCTGAGTAAATACCCAGATGCCTCACCACTCGATGTTTATAATGCGCTAAGAAACAATGCTAGTGTAGATTCATTTACAGGGGCAGTACCCAATTCATCGTATGGATATGGGAAGTTAGATATATATTCCGCTATAAACTCTTCACCACCTTTACCCGTTGAATTAATTTCTTTTTCTTCAGTTATTAGATGTAAGAGGATAATCTTGAAATGGGAAACTCAAACTGAAATAAATAATTATGGATTTGAAATACAAAGATCTGATGATAGGAATGAATGGAATATACTAGGTTTTGTGGAAGGAAATGGAAATAGTAATTCGCCTAAGTCGTACAGTTATTTCGACGAAGGAATAAAACTAACCGGGAAGTATTATTATAGGTTAAGACAAATTGATAATGATGGCAGCAGCAATTATTCAGAAATTCTGGAGGTAAATATTGGTTTGCCAGATGAACTTGAATTGAAACAAAATTACCCAAATCCTTTTAATCCTACCACAACAATTAGTTTTTCAATCCCTCAAACAGGAGAAGTAGTATTGACGGTGTATAATGCTCTTGGTGAATCAGTTAAGACTGTTGCTAAGGGATTTTTAGAACAGGGAGAATATTCATTTAGTTTCAATGCTGAGGGCTTAACAAGTGGAATATACATTTATCGGTTGAGAATGGGCGAGACTATATTAACAAGAAAAATGTTGCTCTTAAAATAATATAATAGCTAAAAAATAAATTATTAAAATAGATAAATTAAGGCTGTCAGAAATGAGCAGCCTTTTTTGCTTTAAAGGGAATCTATGGATAAATTTCATTAAATGTAGAATGCTAAATATTTTACTATTAATATTAAAGCTAAAAAATAAAAGGCGAGGACTATTTTGAAAGTACTTTTCATCGGTGGAACGGGAAACATAAGCACCTCGGTCAGCAGATTATGTGTTAAGAATGGAATTGATCTTTATTTACTAAACAGGGGAACAAATGGTGTTGAAATACCCGGTACTAAAACCATTAGAGGAGATATCTCGGATCCTGGAATTGCAAACACTTTGAAAAAACATTCCTGGGATTGTGTTGTTAACTGGATTGCTTTTAATACAAATGACATTGAACGGGATATTAACTTATTTCGTAGGAAAACCAAACAATATATATTCATAAGCTCAGCCTCTGCCTATCAGAAGCCACCTTCTCATCCCATAATTACAGAATCGACTCCTCTGTACAATCCTGTCTGGGATTATTCTCAGAATAAGATTGCTTGTGAGGAGAAATTAAATAAATCTTATAGAGAAGAGGATTTTCCAATAACTATTGTTCGACCTTCATTAACATTTGATACAGTTATTCCGCTAATAATGGGTGGATGGACGGAATATACAATAATAGATAGAATGAAAAAGGGAAAAGAGGTAATTGTGCCGGGTGATGGGACTTCACTATGGACGATAACACATGCCGAAGATTTCGCAAAAGGTTTTCTTGGTTTAATCGGACATCAACAGGTAATAGGACATCCTTTTCATATTACTTCAGATGAAATACTAACCTGGGATCAGATTTATGAAGCAGTGGCTGAAGCAGCAGGAGTAAAAGCCGATATTATTCATATACCTTCAGATTTTATATGCAAGGTTGAAAGTTCATTAACAGGATCGTTACTTGGCGATAAATCTTACAGCGTAATTTTTGATAATACAAAAATCAAAACATTTGTCCCTGGTTATAAGGCGGTCATTCCTTTCAGTGAAGGAATCAAGAAAACAATAGCATGGTTTGAAGCTGATCCAAAACGTATGATTATTAAAAATGAATCGAATGAGATGATAGATAGAATAATTAATGCATTTAAAAATGGTAGTAACTTTTAGTTGGATAGTTCTGTGTCGATATCCCTCAGGGATTAATTTTTTGATCGGATTTCCACATATAATACCACTTATAAAACGGTGTCGTAACCGGTAAGGCTGCTATCCTTCCACCGAATCCAAGATAACGAACAACAAACATTTCTATGTTAGAAAGTTGCAGATCGTTTAATTCACTCTTATAAACGGTGACACCAAATTTATTTGCCAGCTTAACAGTTTCCGATTCTAATAGACCATCCAGTTTTTTAAAATATAACCTGGATCTGATTCGATCCTTTATAGCTGCAAAATTATTTTTTGTAGTATCATTTACTTCCTGAACATCGAGAATTTTAACTAACCCATACGTATTACTCAATCTGATAGGACCATACCAATTGTTTTTTCTTAAATCTGAAGAATAAAATTGAGATTTGATTTTGTCTATGATTGGATTCGATAATTCGTCAGTTGTAATAATAGATACACTGGCTGAGTTTTTATAATAATTTTCGATATTCTCTAAATCTTGGTCAACTGCAAGCATATTAAATATTCGCTCAATTGTTTCAAGATCACCTGAAGAAATCATTAAATATTTGTAATTAGTAATAGCTGATGAATCATTTATTATTGAAGCATAATATTTCTGCATTTCATCTTCAGAAACAGTCACTTTTGAATTAAATGTGTTTTTAATTATTTGTGCTAACAAATTGTCCTTCCAGGGTATTAACTGGGATAGTACGTTTGCAGAATTCTCCAATCCCTTTTTAACTCCCAATTGATAGAAGGATTCCTGCTGCATAACGGTTTTGAGTTTATTCGATAAGACTTTATTTACGGAATTTCTTGATAAATCTGGGAAAGAAATAGTAAGCATAGTTAAGTCGCTTAGAAAATCATTTAAGGTTACTTCACCGAATTTTGTTGTAAAAAATCTGGAGTTAAGAATCTCTTTTCCAAGCGTTTGTTTAATTCTGTCATAATCTGATTCTGTTAAATATATTTTTGAAGAATCAGATTGTGATGGTTCACGTTCAGTATCTGATTTAAGAATGTTAAAAACAGTATTGGCAAGTGTCGTGAATAATTTCTCATCAGCCCGAATAGAATATCCGTTGAATACTTCCGCGTAATATTTATTATATAGATTTTTAATTCTACGATTTCTGATTAATTCTTCAACATCTTTCAGTGATTTTTCTTGTGAATCTGAAGGTAAGTTTGTTTTTATACTATCAATCTGGAAGATGAACCATGCATTATCATTTTCTATCGGTTTGGTGAATTGTTTTGGAGCAAGATTAAAAATCATATTTTCGATGGCTTCATCTTTGAAAGTTGTAAATTCTATATCGAACGTTGAGGCATTTGCTTTTAAGGAAGTATCTGTTTTCACCAATGAATCTATCGATCCGAGTTTAACCAGCCTCTCATAAGAATGAAAAGCTTTCGCCGAATCAAAAAAAGAAAGAACCTCTACTTTGGGAATTTTAAAATAATTTTTTATGCCGTTGTTAATATCTTCTGCTGAGACAGTAACTTTATCTTTAATTTCCAGTTCAAATAATTTATCCCGGATTATAGCTTTTTTTATTGGATTGAAATAAAATTCGAATCGTTCACTTGTGTTAAATCCTTTATCAATAGCTTCCATAGCCCAGAGTTTCTCAGCAATTAAGGAATACAGGAAAACGTATTTAAGAGAATCTTCATTTATAAATTCTTTCGGCAAAGCCATAGGTGATAGCTCATAGCGATATTTAAATTCTTCATCTGAAATTGTTACGTTACCTATTTTTGCCACATTATTTGATTGAGCATATAAAAGGAAAGGATGAGTAAAAATTAATAAAAATAAAATTATTGTCATTGGAAATCGCATCAGGATTATAAGATTTTATAAATTAAGAAATGTTCGGTTTTTTATTCGTTGTATGTATTATTCTGCTTTTTTGTAAACTCTAATATAATCTATTACCATCACCTGTGGAAAATAAGTGGTCTCATCGGGATTACCGGGCCAGTTACCGCCAACCGCTACATTTAGGATCAGGTAAAATTCCTGATCGAATGGTGCCGGATAAGGTGCTGTATCTGAATACCAATCATTCTGAGTTAAATATAAATTTCCATCTATGTACCACCTGAATTCATTCTCCTCCCATTCAAGTGTAAAGAGATGATAAGTTTCCGTAAAGTTACCAGCATTCAACTTGAGTGAACTACCGGTATGAGTATTATTAGGATAAGTTCCGCCATAATGTAATGTGCCGTAAACTCTTGTCGGTTCCTGACCAAGTAATTCCATAATATCAATTTCGCCGCTAGCAGCCCACCCACCATAAACTGAATTGGTGGGCATCATCCATATTGCTGGCCACAATCCTTGTCCGTAAGGAAGTTTTGCTTTAATATCAAATCTACCGTATTTCCAATCGCCTTTATTTCTGGAATTAAGCCGTGCAGATGTATAATTCCAAGTTCTGTTTCCAATTGTATAATCTTCTTTTTTAGCAACAATGACAAGGTTTCCATCAATAATTAAAGAATTTGAACTTTCATCTGTATAGTACTGTAATTCATTATTACCGCCACCGTTACCATTAACTTCATACGTCCACTTAGTTGGATCAATATCGGGTTCTGAAAATTCATCATTCCAAACTAATTGCCAGCCGGGAATTGAGGGGATTGTGTCGTTGGAATCCGCATCAGTTATACCGCTGTTTTTATCCGAAGAACAGTTTACTAAAATCAATATCCATAAACCAAATAGTGAAATCTTAGTAACCTTTTTTAATAATATAAAATGTGGTTTCATTCCCTGTTATTATTCTTCCTGAGGTAATTTTTTTTAACTCATGTGGACAAAATTTATGCCCTGAATTTTACTGAATACTATTTTGATTAATGATCATAATTAGTATGATGGTTATTGTGAGCGTAATGCAGGAGATTTGACTTATCAATATAATAAGTCCCATTTATTAAATTGATAAGCTTAAGATTATTATGAATCGAATTATTAACCTTAAAAATCGTTCTATAAGTTGCTATATTTCCACTCACTATTTTTTATGTTAAAGTGGATCGGGAAATTAATCCGGAATGAATTTTAAACAAGTAATTTATGTAGTTATAAGCTCAGCCTTATTGATCTTATTTATTTTTCTAAGCATTCTTTTCATACCATCCGCTCCGCGTTTGAATTCCGGGTTGAACAATAAAGTTATACATTTTGTAAATCATATTACTCCGGCACAAAAACAAATAATCGATTTGTTTAATGAAAGAAATAAGGGAAGAATATTCGTTGAGCCAATTGATCTTCCGTTTGAAAAATTCAGTACAAATGAAAGGAAAGAACTTTTAGCCAGGTTTTTAAGGAGTAAAAGCGATCGAATTGATGTATTCACAGTTGATCAAATCTGGGTTCCCCGTTTTGCAAAATGGAGTTTACCTTTAGAACAATATTTTTCTCCCGGAGAAAGAGAGAATCTTCTTAAATATGCTTTGGAAACGTGTTACTTCAATGATACTCTTGTTACAATTCCTTTATACTTAGACGTTTCTGTAATGTACTATCGTAAAGATTTGCTGAAATCATTTAACATTAATTCTAAAGTGTTTGATGACATTAAAAAATCGTTGACATGGCAGGAGCTAATCAACATTTATCAACAGTCTTTTCGCGGATATAATCCATACTTTTTATTTCCTGCTGACGATTATGAGGGATTGATGTGTATGTTCTGGGAAATGGTTAAAGGATTGGGCAGTGATATTTTTATGGATGGCAGACTTAATCTACATTCTCCAAAAGTAAAAAGATCATTACAGATGATGGTTGATCTTGTAAATAAATATAAAGTTACACCCGGGAGTGTGACAAACGGAAGAGAAAATGAATGTATAGCAGATTTTTTACAAAACCGGGGAATCTTTTTACGTAGCTGGCCCGGCTTGTTAACCGATCATGGGGATCTAATAAATGATCCTCAGATAAGAGATCAGATTGTTAAAGCACCAACACCTCATTTTTCAGATGGAAAACCGGTTTCGGTGTTTGGGGGATGGAACCTGATGGTTTCAAAATTCTCAAAAAACATTCCTGAATCGATTGAATTTGTTAAATTTCTTTGTAGTGAAGAATCGCAACGGATTTTACATGAAAAAGGTGGTTATCTCCCTATTTATGAATCCTTGTATGATGAAGGAAATAAAGACCTACTTTTTTATTATAAATTGATAAAACAGGGAATTCACCGACCGATCCACGAACATTATACCAATATATCCGATGTGCTTTCATATTATTTTAATCTCGCAATCAAAGGAGAGATTAGTGTAAATACTGCACTTGATCTTGCGGAAGAAAAGATCAAAGCTTCTGCAATGCTTGAAAATTGACAAGGATGAATTTATATGAGTGTAAAGGATTATACAGAAAAATTTAAAGAGCATCATTTCGAATTTAAACATCTGACAGTTTTATTTATTGTTTTGTTGTGTGTCCAGTTAGTAGTTTCCTTCATAAACAAAGCTTCAATCACGAATTTCCTTAATAAAACCCAGGACTGGTATCAGGAAGATTCAGCAGAAAAGCTGGCCAATCTCACCTCGACTTCGTTAGAGCTTATAATTGAATCAATTGCGCCAAATAAAATCATTTCGATCGAAGAACAATCAAGATTAATACAATCATTCAATATTATTTTTAGCCAGCAGATGCTTCAACATAACATTGAAGAAATTTGCATTCTTGTTACAAAAGGAGAATCAATTTACGCAATTGATGAAGGATCGGTGTTGTTTGATTACTTCTATAAAGATTCAATAAATACAGATGAGAAAAAATTATTTCATAATAATGCTGTCAATTTATATCAAGATGTAAGAGATGAATTAAAAAGGCAAGAACAGATCAAAACCATAACTTATAGTGATCAGGTTTTTCACGTTTTCGTTCCATTTGTTATTCGAGGTGAATATGTAGGTGCAGTTTATGTCAAAGACAAACCAAATTTTTCACTTATCACTGATCAGATAATTTCCAACTACGACGAAACAACTATAATTTATGTTTCGCTTATTTTGCTGGGATTTATTGCTATGTATTTCATCTCATCTTATACTGTTAAAGAGAGAAATGAAGCCCAGCAAAGATTGTTTGAAGAACACGAAGAAAATCTGAAAAAACAAATTACATTTGATAAAGAATTAACATTTACCAAAAGAATTTATCATGCTCATCATAAAGCTGAAAAAGTTATGGGCTTTATTAAAGAAGATCTTAGGAAATTAAACAGACCTGATAGGATGAACGAAGCAAAGATAAACGATATTAATAACAGGATGATAAAATATTCTAATTTTATTTCCAGAGTTATTTATGATATGAAATGGTACGATCCACCTTTACAAACTGTACGAAGTTCAATTTATAATACAAACCTGAACGATGTGTTGGAATTTCTAGTAAATAATATTTTTAAAAGAGTATCAAACATTGCAGATTCATACAGCTTTAATCTGAAGTTCGATAAGAATTTACCGAAAGTTCACATAAATGAATTTGTTGTTTGGGAAATGTTTGAACCGCTCATACAAAATAGTATAGATCATGGCGGAAAAGACTCTCTTATTATAACTATTACTACTGAATACAATGAAAATGACGGATCATCAACAATAACTATTTCCGATAACGGTGTTGGTATAAATGAAGAGTTACTAAAGGTAAATGAAGAAGGCCTTAAAAATATATTTTTAGAAAATGTAACAACCAAGCATACCGAACTGAAAAAAGGGGGGTATGGTTGTTATATTGCATACCAGATTTCAAAGAGATGTGGTTGGAATCTCGATGCTGTAAATAATCCCGGTGGCGGATGTTCATTTGTAATTATTATTAAACATAATTAAAACGGTTCGTATTAATGTTTGGAAATGATTTAATAAAAGTGCTGCTGATAGAAGATGAGGATTTTGATATAAAGCGTGTTCAGAATACGATAAAACCTTTTTCTGATCAAATTGAAATTAGTAAAGTGGTTTCTAATGGGAACAAAGCTGTAGAATATATAAAGGGTAATCACGATTTGATTGATGTTGTTATTATGGATTACCAGATTGCCGGCGGCTTAATGGGTGAAGACCTGATAAGAAAAATAAAAGACACTGATCATCTTGTTCAGATTATTGTTATTACCAAGATGACGATTAATATCCCTGATTACAGCTTCGCAAACAAACTAATGAAAGCGGGTGCTTTTTGGTATTGTACAAAATATCCCGGTGATATAGATGATTTTATATACCAACCAACCGATTTTATAATAAGCATATTTAACGCTTACCAGAAAAAAGTTCTTGAAAAAGACAGGTTAAAATCAAATCAGAAGTTTGAAAAGAATGTAAATGATATTCTTAAACAGAAAATACTAATTGGTGAATCACCAGGCATTCAAAATTTAAGGGAAGACATTATAAAATGTGCACAGTCGAATGTGAACGTTTTAATACATGGTTCATCAGGTACTGGCAAAGAACTTGTGGCTTACAATATTCATTATCGCAGCGATCGTAAATATGAAAACTTTGTTCCAATAAATTGCGGCGGACTCCCACACGAGTTAATTGAGAGTGAACTTTTCGGCTATGAGAAAGGAGCTTTTACAGGAGCGCATAAAAGAAAACCCGGCTTATTCGAGTTAGCAGATAGAGGCACTATCTTTTTGGATGAAATAACGGAAATGCCGCTTCAAGCTCAAGTGAAATTACTTCGTGTAATTCAGGATGGGGAACTGGAAAAGCTGGGCAGAACCGATAAAGTAAAAGTGAATGTAAGGATAATATCAGCATCAAATAAAAATATTGAAGAAGAGGTTCGAGCAAAAAGATTTCGTGAAGATCTGTATTATCGTTTAAATGTTGTTAATCTGGCTGTTCCTGATTTGAGTGAAAGAAAATCCGATATTCCGATTTTATTTGATCATTTTCTGTCTTTTTATCGTCTGGAAATTGGTAATGAAAAACCAATTTTAGATAAAGATGCATGTGAATTGTTCAGTAATTATACCTGGCCTGGTAATGTAAGAGAACTGAAAAACGTTGTCCAGAGATTACTTTTTAAGGGAGAATCCAAAATAAATAGATCTATTGCAGAACAAGCATTAGGAATCAATTTAAAAACAAGAGATGAAAAGGATAGCATAAATAAATTTATCTTTCCTGATGATGACAATCTACTGGCATTAAAAGACTTTGAAAAACAGGTAAGAAAAAAATATTTTGAATATATTAGATTAAAATCATCTTCCGACACGGAAGCTGCTAATAAACTGGGTTTAGCCCCGCCTAACTTTCACAGAATGTGTAAAGAACTGGGTTTGAAATAACATTATCAAAATTGATAATTTCCGCTTATTAAAATAATAATACAGTTGCTGCTAAAGCGCCTTATTTTAGTATTACTCAATTTTTTAAAATGAAAATATGCTGGACTGATAATTGTTTATCACAAACAGTTCATTAGTTAAAGTTGTCATAAACTACTCCTAAATGTTGTAATGTAATTGTTTGACATAATCATATTAATTGAACCTCCTTTAATTATTGATTTATAAACAACGAACTAATGAATAATCAGAATTCTTATTGATTTATCTTAGATATTAGAGCGGTGTAATAAACCGCTCTATTTATTTTTTCCAAAATCTGAAAATAATTTGCTTTGTTTATGAACTATTTTACTAAGATTAGTTTATTTTTTCTTATTACAATATTATTCTTTTCAAACACTTTACCCGCACAATCCTTTCTACATACTTCAAACAAAAAAATTGTAGATGGTTCCGGTAATCAAGTATTACTAAAGGGTATCGGTTTAGGTGGCTGGCTACTTATGGAAGGGTATATGCTTCATACATCAGATTTTGCAAATGCACAATGGGAAATTAGAAAATCAATTGAGGATTTAATTGGGGCAATTAATGCCCAACAGTTCTATGAAGCTTATCGTGCAAATTATGTCAACAGGGAAGACATTAATAAAATTGCTGAATGGGGATTCAATTCAATCCGATTGCCATTTCATTATAATATTTTGACGCCACCTGAATCACCCGGTGTTTATCTCGAAGAAGGATTTACATTACTTGATTCAGTTTTAAGTTGGTGCAAAGATAATAGTTTATATTTAATTCTCGATCTTCACGCTGCGCCGGGGGGACAAAGCGATCAGCCTATAAGCGATTATAATTCCCAGTTCCCTTCGTTGTGGGAAAGTGAAGCAAATAAAGATAGAACGGTTGAAATATGGAGAAAGATCGCCGAGAGATATGCTAATGAAGAATGGATCGGTGGTTACGATCTAATTAATGAACCAAGATGGACTTTGAATCCTAATAATCAACCGCTTCGGGATTTATATTTAAGAATTACGGATACTATAAGAGCTGTTGATAATAATCATATCCTTTTTATTGAAGGTAATCAATATGCAACTGATTTTAACGGATTAACTCCTCCCTGGGATGAAAATATGGTTTATAGTTTTCATAAATACTGGAACACAAATAACCAGGGAAGCATTCAATATTTAATAGATATCCGAAACAACAATAATGTGCCTTTGTGGCTTGGTGAAACAGGCGAAAATTCAAATGCATGGTTTGTTGATTGTGTAGAATTAATGCAAAGCAACGATATAGGCTGGGCCTGGTGGCCTCACAAAAAAATCGATGCAATTGCCGGTCCATTATCTGCAACCTTGCTACCGGAATATAATACTTTACTCGATTATTGGAAAAATGGAGGAACAAAACCAACTGTTAGTTACGCTACAGATGCTTTGTTACAACAGGCAGAGAAATTAGCAATCGGGCAATGTGGTTTTCATCCTGATGTTATTGATGCCCTTATGAGACAGCCAAACAATTCTGTGATTGAGCCTTTCGCTCCAAATGAAATTCCCGGAATTATTTTTGGGGCTCAGTATGATCTTGGTAAGAGGGGATATGCATACCAGGATGCGGATTATCAAAATACTGGTAGCAGTGATTGGAATTATGGCTGGAGCTATCGCAACGATGGAGTAGATATTGAACCAACTAACGATCCCTTTACGTTGGGATATAACGTTGGTTGGATAGAAAACGGGGAATGGTTAAAATTTACTGTTAATGTTTTGCAGTCAGGTACTTTTGATATTGCGTTACGTGTGTCTGCTGCAAATTCGGGAGGACAGATTGCATTACAATGGGATGGACAAAATCTGGGTAATATTGTGGATGTTCCTAATACCGGTGGCTGGCAGAATTGGCAAACATTGATGCTTACGGATGTTCAACTAACATCAGGAACTCATGAACTCCGAATCATTTTTATAAATGGTGGCTTCAATTTCAATTATGCGGAATTCTCACAAACTGCTGTTGGAGTTGAAGATGAAAAGAATACACCTCATACTTTTGCATTAAAACAAAACTATCCAAACCCATTTAATCCCGAGACGAATATAGAATTTTCATTACCACATTCGGGCAATGTCCAGATAAAACTGGTTGATATGCTTGGTAAGGTAGTCACACTTGTAAACAATGAATATTATAACGAAGGAAGTCATAAAATAATATTAAACGCTGATAAGTTAAATTTATCAAGTGGTAGTTATATATATACTATCATATTTAAGAATTGTGTAGTATCAAGAAAAGCTCTGCTTATAAAATAGAATTGTTTCGTTGTTTTTTGAAACTACTCTTGCAATTTATTCGATAGGTTCTGTTATTAAAATAATAAGTCTTGCTTATTATTTTAATAAGCAAAATGTTGTTTGTGGTAATCTGTTGTTTGGTTAAATAGAATAATAATCTATGAATAAAATGGCATTGTTTGTGTGATATCCGAAATTTATAAATCGAGGTAATTTATTTGCCATCCACCCTCTCAAATATAGATGTCATTATCTTA
The DNA here is from genome assembly GCA_022340715.1 of bacterium BMS3Abin03. Lineage (GTDB taxonomy): Bacteria > Bacteroidota > Ignavibacteria > Ignavibacteriales > Ignavibacteriaceae > BMS3ABIN03. The sequence continues at coordinate 12,674 of JAJDNK010000043.1, forward strand.
TTTGTTTATCTAATACTTTCATTAGTGATAGGATTATATTATTCAAAACGGAGTGATAAGAATACTGAAGAATATTTTCTTGCAGGAAGAAGCATTGGGTGGGTAGCAATAGGGCTTACAATTTTCTCAACAAATATATCAAGCGAACATTTTATTGGATTAGCCGGTTCTGGTGCAACGAGGGGTTTAGCGGTTGGACAATTTGAACTAATGGCAATATTTATCCTGATTTTTTTAGGCTGGGTTTTAGCTCCTGTTTATCTGAAGTCCGGTGTTAAAACAATGCCAGAGTTACTTGAAAAAAGATTTAATACCAGGATCAGGAAAATATTCGCCATACTATCAGTATTTATTTACTTATTTACCAAGATATCTGTTACCTTATTTGCCGGGGGAATTTTATTTTATACTGTATTTGGGTTTAATATTTATGCATCTGCTGTTGTCATTGTTTTAATAACCGGCATTTATAGTTTGATAGGTGGAGCAAAAGCCGTTATAAAAACCAGTGTATTTCAAGCCGGGGTATTATTACTTGGTGCAGTTCTAATGACAGCATTCGGATTAAAAGAAGTAGGGGGAATTTCAGGATTAACAAGCAAGCTGCCGGAAGATTTTTTTAATATGTTTAAACCAATTAGTGATCCTGATTTCCCATGGACTGGTATACTCTTCGGTGCCCCTATCATTGCATTCTGGTATTGGTGTACAGACCAATACATAGTACAGAAGGTTCTTAGTGCTAAATCTATTAACGATGCAAGACGCGGGACATTGTTAACAGCACTTTTAAAAATTATGCCTCTATTTATTCTGGTAGTGCCGGGACTTATAGCAGCGGCTTTATATCCAAATATTCAGGGTGATGAAGCATATTCGACATTACTTGCTAGCGATTTATTACCTGTTGGAATAAGAGGTTTGGTTCTTGCCGGCCTTCTTGCTGCTATTATGTCATCACTCTCAAGCGTCTTTAATGTAATTTCGGCACTTTATACTAACGATGTATATAAACCGAATCATAAAAATGCATCAGAAAGAGAATTGGTTTTAGTGGGAAGACTAACTACAACCGTAATTACCTTTGCTGCAATTCTCTGTGTCCCTTTGGTTAGGCAGTTCGATTCACAAATTTATCTGTATCTTCAAAGTGTACAGGCATATTTCGGTCCACCAATAGCAGCATTATTTATTTTAGGTTTAACTGTTAAAATGGTAAATGCAAAAGGAGCACTCGTTGGATTGCTAATCGGTGAATTCATCGGATTAACCCGTCTCGGTGCGGATATGTTAGTTCATTCTTCAGCAAAAATATTTCCCTTAATAAAGTTTTACGCGGGTATAAACTTCCTTCATTTTGCAGTTATCTTATTTGTCCTCTCAAGCTTATCAATAGTTGCTGTTAGCTTTTTAACTAAAAGTTCGCTTGAACCAGGAATAAATAAAGTCAAATTTCTTTTTAATGAAAGTATAAGTGAAATAATAGTTAGTTTAAATAATAAAGGCACCTTCAGAGGGTATAAAATCAATCTTATGTTTTCTGCATTTATTGTTTTAATAATTATAAGTCTGTGGAGTATATTATATTGATTAATAAAATCATCGAAATAAATAACAATATAAATAGCAAATACTTCGAGTTTGCATATTTATAATATTAATTAACTAAAAAGGAGAAATAGTTATGAGAAAACTGCAACTACTGCTTTTGCTGGTTTTATGTCCGGCATTGTTTGTTGTGAGAGGGCAGTCACAGATAGAAAATTTTGATGCTGCTGCATCCGACACTACTTATAGCATTCTACTCGAATCCCCTTCAACTGTAACACTAACAGACGAGACCGGTGATAAAATTGAAGGAACGGGTTCGCTCAGATTTCACACCGTTCTGGCTTCGCTTCACGATTGGGGGACTTATGCACAGATACAGAAAAATTTACCGGAAGGAAGTTATTTTGATTGGAGTGCAAATGATACTTTGAGCCTTTGGATTAAGGTAACAATGGCTCCTTCTTTACCTGCCAGCATGGTTTTCAGGATTCACATTGCAGATCAACCAACCCCTTCAGATGACAGGGAAGAATATATCTATCAAAATAATACTGTGATTGACGCAGTTTCAGGTTGGGTGCAACTAAAAGCACCTTTAGTTGAAAGAGAAATTGACGTAGGTGATCCGGATAGTACCGGCTTTATATTATTTCCATCTGCTTGGACTCGTACATCTGAAAATAATCTGAAATTAGATCTTGATAAGATCGTTGCGTTCAACATTACAGCAGTAAGCACAACAAACGCTGCGGACTCTGTTGAATATTTACTGGATGATTTTGAAGCTACTGGATTTAAATCTAAACCATTAATTGTGTTCAATGGTAAAGATGTTCCAGCTAATTTGGGTACTGGTTGGGCATGGGGACAATCTTCAGTTTCAATTGAGGAGGGCGCAGGTTCTGGTCCTCAGAAAAATGCAATAAAATGGGTTCAGGGAGATGAGTATGGAAATGGATGGACTGGTATAGGTTGGACAATTGATCCCCCACACGATTTATCAACTGTATGGGATACTGATACACTTCACTTTAAATGCAAATCTGAAAGCTGGAGCGACACAGTAGATATTGCTTTGGAAACAAATTCTGATGGAAAGATGGGGTATCAATTTATACCGCCCGGTGACAATCAGTGGCATGAATATGCAGTTCCTTTAAGTAGTTTTATGCCGGTGGAAGGAACTGTAGGATTCGATCCAGCAAGTATAGCAACATTCGGAATCATGGCCGGGAATCCTGGTTCAGTTAATGGTACTGGTGTTGCAGGTAGTGTTCTTTATTTTGATGATATCTGGACGGGAACTCCGGATTTTGATGTTATTGCTCCTGTTGCAGTGGAGAATTTATCAGGCATACCTGGGACGTATACTAATCTAATTACTTGGTCAGATGTACCCGGTGAAGAAGGAGAACGTTATAATTTATATTATAGCTCAGATCCTATTTCTGATGTTTCGACAGCGGAAGTTGTTCAACTGAAAATAGATGAAGGTTTACAACTAATGGAACATGTATTGAGAGCTCCGGTTTCTGATCAATCTGTTTCGTACTACTATGCCATAACCTGTACTGATGCTGCTGGTAATGTTTCAGATGTTGCATCTCTTAGCAGTCCTGTTACAAATACCGCACAGGGAGTGGTTACGATCTCATTAAACGCCCCAACAAATACATTTTCTGCGGATGGAGATTTAAGTGAATGGTCAGGTATTACTCCAATACATATGGCTCCATCTGGTGGTGGATATATTGTAACAAATACAATCATCGATGGTGATGCTGACCTTTCCCTCGATGTATATTTAGCTGTTGATGATACTTATCTTTATGTAGCTATGGATGTTGAGGATGATGTCGTTTCTACTTCACAAACCACAACATACCTGAATGATGCACCGGATTTGTTTATAGGTTTGTACAACTGGCATGGTCTTCCTCATACCAGTTATAAGAGAGGTTCTGAACCAGATTATCATTTCAGATTTGCATATGATCGTGCACTAATAGATGGTCTGGCAGATGGTGATAGTTTACTTGTCCCGGGAACTGAGTATAACTGGAGTGAAAAATTCCCAACTGGTTATACTGTAGAGGCAAGAATCCCATGGCAACTCTTAGCAGATCGATTTGGAGATGATCTTTTTACACCTATCGAAGGAATGAGAATTCCACTTGATTTCTCAATAAATGATGCTGATGATACAGGAACTAGAGAAGGTATTTTAACCTATTCACCAATTAATGAGGATCAATCCTGGAACAACGTATCGCTATGGCTATATACCTGGATAGGAAGTTTATGGACTGATGTTGAGCAAGATGGAAATACCGTAAATAAATATTCATTATCACAAAATTACCCGAACCCGTTCAATCCAACTACTAAGATTGATTATACACTTGAAAAACCGGGAAAGGTATCTTTAAAGATTTATGATCTGCTAGGTAAATTGGTTACTACATTAGTTGATGAACAACAAGGAGCGGGTTTACATACAATAAACTTCGATGCCTCAAGGTTTACCAGCGGTATCTATTTTTATCAGATAATTTCTAATTCTTATACAAATACCAGGAAGATGATATTGTTGAAGTAATTTCAACCAAATGGGCACGGAATTATTGCCGTGCCCATATTTTACTTCCGTCTAACATAAAATTTTAGGGATATGATTATGTCATATGTTTACAATAAAGAACCGATCTTGAATTTAGGTAGTAAGTGGTGGCAGAAAATAGTTTTTTCACCAGGCATTATTAGGTCGGTAATGGTGATTACCCTCTTTTTTATTTTGACTTTACCGCTTATTGCCGGTACAACTGGTAAAATAAAAGGGAAGATTACTGATAAAAATACCGAAGAACCTATTTTTGGTGCCAATATTGTAATAGAAGGTACTTACTTCGGTGCTGCAGCTGATGATGAGGGTGATTATTACATTAATAATATTCCCCCGGGAACGTACAATCTTATTATCAGTGCGATTGGATATAATAAAGTTAGAGTAGAAAATGTTCTGGTAAAAATTGATCTTACTACTAATGTGGATATGGAGCTGATATCAGAAGCAGTGCAGATGGGTGAAGTTGTTGTTCAAGCAGAACAACCTCTGATTACCAAAGATCTAACATCTACTTCGGCTATAGTTTCTGCTGAAGATTTAAAGGTGATGCCCGTTGAGAACATAAACCAGATAATAAACCTTCAAGCTGGAGTTGTTAACGGACATTTCAGAGGTGGAAGAAGTGGTGAAGTAGCATATTTGGTCGATGGTATTCCGGTTACTGATGTTTTTAATGGTAGTTATTCATTGGAAGTAGAAAATAATTCAGTTAGACAACTTGAAGTAATCAGCGGAACTTTTAATGCAGAATATGGACAGGCTTTATCAGGTGTGGTAAATATTGTTACCAAAGATGGCACTCAGAAATTTAAAGGAACAGCATCTGCGTATCTGGGCAACTTTTTTACCAATCGTGATGATGTATTCTGGAATTTAGATCGTGTTAACGTTGATGGTCCTAAAGATTTTCAATTTAGTTTCAGCGGACCGACAAAGATTGTAGATGATATAACCTTTTTTATTACAGGTAGATATTTTAAATCCGACGGTTATATCTATGGGAAAAGAGTTTATAATACCTGGGATACCACACCGACAATACCCGATGAGAGTACACCCGATATATATATAAATCATAATACAGGTGATGGCGCTTACGTGCCAATGAATCCTGAAGAACGAAAGTCTTTCAATGGTAAACTGACTTATAATCTGGCAAACTGGAAATTCAGTTATAGCTTCTTCTGGGATCATACCTGGAATAAATATTATAATCACGCATTCAGATTGGCTCCCGATGGGACAAAAAGTTACTATAAAACCAACCAGATTCATAATATTCAAATTTCTTTTTTCCCATCTCAAAGTACTTTCGCTACTCTGAAGCTTTCATCTAACCTGAATAAATATTGGGGATATCTTTATCCTAATGAACTCGATCCACGGTATGTTGATCCGAATCTTTCAACTCCTATTTCGGATTATACTTTTCGTCACGGTGGAAATGAAACCGATAGGTATAACCGGCATACATGGTCTAATATAGCACTTCTCTCGGTAGAGTCTCAGGTTAGTAAAGAACACAAAATTAAATTTGGAGTTGAAGGACGGTATCATGAAATTTATAACCAATGGAAAGATTTAAGAAATCTGACCGAAGGACAGCTTGATGACTTTGGAAATTCCTTATGGACTCCGGGTTATAGTATTCCGGGTACCAAATATCATGTGCAATATACGGAACATCCTTATGAATTCTCGGCATATATTCAGGATAAAATGGAATACGATATTATGATTATCAATGCCGGTGTTAGATTTGATTATTTCAATTCTAATACAACTTTGCCAGTAGATATTCAAAATCCTTTGAATAACCCTTTATTCCCGGGAGCGGGTCAAATGAAAAAAGCCGAATCTGAAACACAAATTAGTCCGAGATTAGGTGTTTCTTTTCCAATATCAGACGAAGGTGCCATACACTTTTCATATGGACACTTCTTCCAGATACCCACTTTTGAAAATCTTTATAATAATAATGCCTATAACATAGATCAGACAACAACGTTAAGCTCTATGGTAGGCAATCCGGAATTAAAAGCACAAAAGACGATTAAGTATGAGTTGGGATTGCAGCAGGTGTTGTTTCCGAATATCTCCGCAGATATGTCGGTTTATTATAGCGATATAAGAAATCTCTTAGGAATGGAAATACTGGAAACATACGAAGGTTACACTTTTGCAAGGTTCATTAATAGGGATTACGGTAACGTGAAAGGACTAATAATCACTTTAGAGAAAAGACATTCTGATTATTTTAGCGCTAAAGTAGATTATACTTATCAAATAGCCCAAGGGAATGCTTCCGATCCTACTCAGGTGTTTTACAACAACCAGTCTTCTCCACCAATCGAAACCACAAAGAAATTTGTTCCATTGAATTGGGATCAAACCTCAACATTGAATGTTTCTCTTACCGTCGGTGATCTTGCTGATTGGTCAGTTGGAATTATCTGGAGCTATGGTTCCGGTTCTCCATATACAGAAGATCCACGATATACACGAAACATAAGACTGGAAAATCATGGTAGGAAACCCTCCACGATGAATTTAGATTTAAAAGGAACTAAAACATTCAAAGTTTTTGATCTAGATATAAATACATATCTGATTGTCTATAATTTATTCGACATCAAGAATGAATATAATGTAAGTGCTACAACTGGTCGTGCAGGGATTGACCTTACGGCAGAACAATACACCGGAACTATATATGGTTTAAATACGATTGACGAATACTTAATAAATCCAACTGATTACTCATCACCGAGAGAGATCAGGTTTGGATTTGGTATCGGGTTTTAATTTTATGGAGTCAATAATGAAAAAAATACTGTTGATATTTTTTACACTTAGTACTGTGATTCTTACCTATGCACAACCTACAGCAGAAACTGAAAAGTATAGAGAAGATCCTTATGGAGATCCGATATATAGAAAGAAAGGTATTCTGGATGGTAACCTGGTAAGAACCACCTTTTTTAATGACGGACAGGTTGGAACCTGGGTCTCAACTGGATACCCGGGACCTTCGGGAGAATGGCCCAAAGGGACACAACACAATTATATGGATGGCTGTACTCCTTTAGTTGTTTCTCGAGTAGTAGCACCGGGAAATGGTCAAATTATTCATCCGGTTGAAACTTCTTACAGGGAAGAAATAGATGAAGATCCGTTAAATCCTAATATAAAATGGGTAACCCAACCTGTTCCCGGTTACGCAAATTCTAGCTCTGAAGAACCGGCGATAAGTACTAAATCAAACACTTGGCCTGCGGAATGGCCCTCTGCGTTAAACCTAACATCCGAGTGGAATAGATTCTGGTATGGGTACTTTGGACGTGGTATCCAGAATGCAGATTTAGAAACATTTTTTGTTATGGATGATTCGCAGGATAAAGAATTTACAAGACAACCTTATTACTATTACCCGATACAATCTGATTCTAACAGAGGTGGACTAGGTTTAAGAATTGAAATCAGAGGATTTCAATGGTCTCATGTTCTTGCCGAAGATATAATATTCTGGCATTATGATATAGTAAATATATCCGACTTCGATTATGATTCGACATTTTTCGGGTTTTATTGCGATACAGGTATTGGTGGTTCTACAGATAATGGAGATGATAATGCATCTTATGATACTAAGCTTGATCTGGTTTATGCATATGATACCGACGGCGTAGTTCCCCCAACTAATTGGCAAACCGGCTATCTGGGATATGCATTTTTGGAAAGTCCGGGTAATGGTGAAAATGGTTTTGACGATGATGAAGATGGTATGGTTGATGAAAGAAGAGATGATGGGATTGATAATGACGGCGATTGGTTAGCCTACACGGATGTAAATGGAAATGGTAAATGGGATGCCGAGGAAAATGAACCATTAAATGATGATCTTGGTAGAGATGGTGTGGGTCCTTTAGACGAACAATATTTTGGTCCCGATGAAGGTGAAGGGGATGGTCATCCTACTGATGGAGAGCCTAATTTTGATAAAACAGATAAGGATGAATCCGATCAGATAGGTCTAACTAGTCTTGCTATCGAAAGACTTGCCAACAAGGGTCCAACGGCTATTTGGCCAAAGAACGATGATGTTATTTGGGAGCGCATGAATTATTATAGTTTTGATACAACTATTCAAAATTCTAATATCCAGATACTTTTTGGTTCAGGTCCGTTTCCTCTGGATCAGAATAGAAGAGAACGGTTCTCAGTTGCACTGGTTTTCGGTAAGGATCTGGAAGATATTACCTTTAATAAAGAGACGGTTCAGCAGATATATAATGCTAATTATAATTTTGCTAAGCCACCGGACAAACCTACACTAACTGCTGTTGCCGGTGATCAGAAAAATTTTCTTTACTGGGATAAGAGAGCAGAAAATTCGAGAGACCGTTTCTTAGGTTATGAATTAAATGACCAGGGAATTCCCGATCCAAGTCTGGGTTATAAGAAAGATTTTGAGGGTTATCTTATATATAGAAGTGAAGAACCGGAATTCAATGATATTAAAATTATTACTGATTCAAAAGGAGATGCAAAATACTGGAAGCCAATTGCTCAATTTGATTTAATTGATACCATAAAAGGACCGGATCCGATTGGTATAAACGGAGCTCATTTTTGGAGGGGAAACAATAACGGACTTCAGCATTCATTTATAGATAATGATGTTGTGAATGGTAAAACTTATTACTACGCTTGTGTTTCTTATGACCAGGGAGATCCAAATCGCGGTACTCTTGGATTAATTCCATCTGAGTGTACTAAAATTATTTCACAGGATGTTGCCGGTAACATTCAATTCATTGATATAAATTGTGCTGTTGTAATTCCAAATGCACCTGTTGCCGGATATGTACCTGCTGAAATTGAAAACGGGGAAAGAGTAGGTTCCGGTACAGGAGTATATTCTGCGCAGGTTATAAATCCTGATGAATTAAAAAATGGTGCAGAGTACAAAATCGGATTCAATTCGACTGATGATTATCCTATATATGAAACTACTTCATTCCGGATAATAAGAACATATAATTCACAGACTGATACTATTGAACAAAATATCGATGCATCAACCATTGGTGCTAATAAATTTACCGCACCTTTTGATGGTATAATATTATCTATCTCGAATGATACATTGATAAATGTAATTACAGATCAAACTAACTGGTTAGTTGGTGAAAGTAATTTTTTACTATTACCATCTAAAGATATTACATCTAAATCTCTTACCTGGCCGGCAGATTACGAATTGCAATTTTCTGATGCTTCGGTTCCGCTCGATACAACCGCTTTCACAAAAATACCTGTACCGCTTAAAATAATTAACACAACGAGCGGGCAGCAGGTAGATATAGAGTTGAAAGATATTGATGATTCAAAATCGTTAACCCCTATGGATACAATTCAAATAATTGAATATATAAAAGAACCACATAACGTTTCGAATTCACGAATTTCATGGAATGTTTCCTTTAGTCCTCCTTTAATACCCGGAACGGAACCTATTTATCCTGTAGCCGGAGATAAATATGTTATTACAACAACTAAAGCATTTAAAAGCGGTGATTATTTTACATTCACATCTAAAACAGCGAATGTAGATAATTCATTAGCAAAAAATGAGCTTGATAAAATCAATGTTGTTCCCAATCCTTACGTGTCGACTAATATATGGGAAGAGAGAACTATTAGTCTGACGGGTAGAGGAGAAAGGAGAATAGATTTTATTCATTTGCCTGCTACTTGCACTATAAGAATTTATACAGTTACAGGAGCATTGGTGAAAACTTTGTATAAAAACTCATCACCAACAGACGGATCGATTTCCTGGAACTTGGTTTCCGAAGACGGTATGGATGTAGCGTATGGATTATATGTATATCATGTTGAAGCGCCTGGTATTGGTGATAAGATTGGCAAATTTGCAATTATAAAATAAAGACGGAGAACAAAAATGAAACGTATACTTCTTACAATAATTGTTTTAGCATCTACGACGTCTTTATTAAGCCAGGGCTTTCTTTCAGATGTCTCTAAACGTGCAACTACTGCTGCTCCGTTTTTATCAATTGGGCAAGGTGCTAGAGCTATTGGCATGGGGAGCGCATTCGTAGGAGTTTCCGATGACGCAAGTGCAATCTTCTGGAATCCTGCGGGGATAACTAAAACACAAAATTTCGGCTTTATGGTAGATCATACAAAATGGATTGCCGATATAAATTATAACTTTATGGCTCTTACATATAACTTAGACAATTTTGGTGTTATAGGTATGAGTTTTACAATATCGGATATCGATGAAATGAATGTTACGACTGTTGAAAATCCCGATGGCACTGGGGAAACATTTGGAGTTACCGATGCTGCATTCAGTCTTGCCTGGGCTATACAGTTAACTGATGAATTTGCTATCGGGTTTAACCCGAAGTTCATTTATCAAGGTATCTGGAAAATGTCTGCCACAGCAGTAGCAATAGATATGGGTGTTCAATACGTAACACCTTTCGATGGAATGGTATTAGCGATGTCGATATCCAATTTCGGAACCAGGATGAAGCTTGAAGGGAATTCAGCATTAATTATTTATGATCCTGATCCCAACAGCACAGGAAATAATGGTAACATACCTGCATATCTGCAAACGGATGAATGGGATTTACCACTGAACTTCAGAGTAGGAGTTTCATACCAACCGGTTAATACTGAAAATCATCGTATTACACTGGCTCTTGATGCTCTCCATCCGAGTGATAATTATGAAAGTATAAATGCAGGTGCAGAGTATACTTTTCTGAATACCTTCTCGGTCCGCGGTGGTTATAAGTCGCTATTCCTTGATTCATCTGAGGAATCTTTTGCACTTGGTTTTGGAATACAAAAACAAATGCTCGGCAATGTCACACTAGCATTTGATTATTCGTATCAGGATTTCGGACGGTTGTCTGATATTCAGAAATTCTCTTTTGCAATTAATTTTTAATCTGAAGTGCTCTCTTCTTTCGTAAAAGGAGAGAGCACCTCTAATTTCTTGTACATGTTATCTGATGAAAGCTAAAAGTTACATATTCATTTTTATGCTGCTGTTTTTGTGTTCTGGATTTCAAATAATTTCAGTAGCAAATCCATATAAAGGTGCAGAGTATAGAACAAAAGATTTGTATTTGTATGGAAGATTTGAAGTAAGGATGAAACCTGCAGACGTTGAAGGAATGCTTTCTTCTTTCTTTACTTATTTTGATGGCACTCCCTCAGATCCGTGGGATGTTTCTAAATGGAATGAGGTCGATCTTGAAATTCTGGGGAGGTATGACGATAATATTCAGTTCAATACTATTACGCCCGGACAGACAAATCACGTAAGTCATTTTCCAATGAGTACTCCTCCACAGCTTGATTATCATATTTACGCATTTGAGTGGACACAACAATATGTGGCCTGGTTTGTTGATGGAGTGGAAGTACTACGCCAAACCGGTGGTCATATTTCAACAATAACCAGACCTCAGAAGATAATGATGAACGTATGGTATCCTCTTTTTCCTAATTGGGCAGGAAAACTTCATCCTGAATCACTCCCCGCATTTGCATACTACGATTGGGTAAGTTATTACAAGTTCACACCGGATTCGGGAAATTATGGTTCGGGAAATAATTTTACATTCAGCTGGAAAGATAATTTTGATTCCTGGGATACTGACCGCTGGGAAAAAGCATCACATACTTTTTATGGAAATGGTTGCGACTTTATCCATGAAAATGCTGTGTTTCAGGATGGCAAATTAATTTTATGCTTAACAGATTCAACTAATATAGGCTATACCGATATTACTCCGCCAACAGTTTTATGGGCCCGGGCAAACACAATAAATAAAATTATGGTTGTGTTTTCTGAGAAAGTTAATCAGACGGATGCTGAAAACGTTTCCAATTATTTTATTACAACTGGGGAAGTTTCTGTAAATAGTGCGAAACTTAGATCCGATTTAAAAAGCGTTGATTTAAATCTCGATAGTTTAGACTTAAACAGTTCGTATAATTTGATTATCTATCCGATGAAAGATAAAGCGAATGTACCGAATACATCGACTGTTGTAGTAAAATCAGTAATTATATCACAGCCTCTAGAATTTCCAATAAGGATCAATTGCGCAGGAAATGCAACTCTGGATTATTTGCAGGAAGCGGGCTGGGATGAAAACACCGAATATGGTTCTACGGATGGAGACGAAGGTATTTATAGTTCCGGTTTGCAAATCAGTGGAACCGAGGAAGACATTATCTATCAATCTGAAAAATATGGTTCAGTAGGTTATAAAGTCAGGGTTCCAAACGGTTATTACGATGTGAAATTAATGTTTGCGGAAAATTATTTTGATAATTCCGGCTCCAGAGTTTTTGATATATACCTTGAGCACAAACGCGCTATTGAAAATCTTGATATTTATAATGAAGTCGGAAAAAATGCTGCTCTTCTTAAAGAAATAACCAATGTGCAGGTTGATGACGGGATTCTTGATATTCAATTTGCCGAGAAAGTAGATAATTCCCTGATTAATGGAATTGTGATAACTTCGCAGACAACAGATCTAATCGATGAGAAAAATAATATACCGAATGATTTTAAAATTGAACAGAA
>JAJDNK010000077.1 GCA_022340715.1 bacterium BMS3Abin03
AAACAGAAATGAGTAAAGGGAAAGCTGATATTGATGTGTTATTAGAAACCGGTAAACCAATACTGCTAATAGTAGAAGATAACTTAGATGTAAGAAATTATATAGTCAGCCATCTTGAAAAAGATTATAGAATAGTGGAAGTGATAAATGGAGAAGATGGATTTACCAGATCGATTGAGCAAATCCCTGATTTAATTGTAAGTGATGTAATGATGCCCAAAATGGATGGATTCCAATTCTGTGCTAAAATCAAAACGGATGAACGCACCAGCCACATTCCCGTAATTTTACTTACCGCCAAAGCCTCGGGAGAGAGCAAGATTGAGGGACTGGAAACCGGAGCAGATGATTACATTATGAAACCATTCGATGCAAAGGAGCTAAAGGTAAGGATCAGGAATTTAATTAATCAGAGGAAAAAGCTCCGGGAACATTTCCTTAAGGAGGGATTTTTTAATTTAGATAACAAGGATATTACATCGGTAGATAAGAAATTCCTGGAAAAGACTGTAAAAATAATTAATGAACATTTGTCAGATTCATCATTTGGAGTAGAATTGTTTGCAAATAAAATTGCCCTTGGTCGTGCAACTCTGCATAAAAAATTAGTTGCTCTAGTCGGCGAACCTCCCAGTGAACTGATAAAAAGAATGAGACTTGGCAAGGCAGCAAAATTAATTGAGAAAAACTTAGGAAATATATCTGAAATTGCGCTTGAGGTTGGATTTAATAATCCAGCTTACTTTTCTGAATGCTTCCGAAAACAATTCGGCGTAACCCCCTCACAATATCAGCATAATTTTACCAATCATTAGTAATTATCACTTCATATAAGCTTAATCAGACGAGATCGTAAGATTTATAGACGAGATTGGTAGAGAACTCACCTGTAAACTCCTACGTTGGTGATGAAATTAAAGCAAATTAAAGGAACAGGTAGATGGGATGTCTGCCTGTTCTATTATTTACTGACTCAATAGAAAGACAATATGAAACACTACAAACTTCTTCCCACACTTTTGCTTGGCTGCTTTTTAAGCACAGTTATGCTTACAAATACTCAAGCACAAACGTACACCGGTGATCTCACCCTTACCTCTCAGGCGCAAGTTGATGCTTTCAACTACACTAGGGTAACAGGTAATTTAACAATTCAAGAGGCGATACCCGGAAATATTACTAATCTAGATGGATTATCCGGTCTCATTGGATTGGGTCAATTGGATTATGGATCTTTGTACATTGATAGTAATATAGCCTTAACCAATCTAGATGGATTAGCCAGTCTCCTGACTGTGCATGGATCTTTGTTTATTTCTGGTAATACTGCCCTAACCAATCTAGATGGATTGTCCAGTCTTGATTGGGTGGGACGTCATTTGTTCATTTCGTATAATAATTCATTGACGAATATCGATGGCTTATCTAATATCGATAATTCTTTTATCTATCCAGGTGGAGATGGAAGATTTATTACGGAAGGAGAATTGCACATTGATCATAATGCGGCATTGACGAATATCGATGGCATATCCAATCTGACATCTTGCCATCTTTTGCTCATTGAGGAGAATGCGGCATTGACGAATATCGATGGCTTATCCAATCTGACATCTTGCGATATTATAGTCATTTATAATAATACAGCATTGACGAATATCGATGGCTTATCCAGTCTTACCTTTTTGGATACTATGTACCTCTTTTATAATGCAGCATTGACAGAGTTTTGCACTCTATATCATTTAATAACTCAAGACAACTATCTTGGGGCCATACTTATAGAGCATAATGCAGCCAACCCCACAGAAAGAGATATAATAAATGGCGGTCCTTGTATAACCCCAACCGATCCCACAGGCGTTGGCGATGCAGACCCCTCATCAGTTGCATCAGGTGGAATCTCACTCTTGACTGTCACTGTAACTCCCGGGGCCAATCCAACGAGTACAGGACTTACCGTTACAGGTAACCTGAGTTCAATTGGTGGATCAGCCACACAACAATTTTATGATGACGGTACGAACGGCGATGTAACAGCCGTGGATAACATATTCTCGTACAATGCAACTATAGATGGAGAAACAACCCCGGGAAACAAAAACCTTCCGGTTACAATCGCCGATGCTGAATCTCGTATAGGAAGTAGTTCTATTTCATTAGAGGTTACTGTGCCACCTCCTGCAGGCAGCTATGATATTTACACAGTCAATGTTAAGACAGGAAATACAGAACGCGTTACATTTTTAGATGATGCTGATGAATTCAATCCATCTTCTGCACCTGGTGGCATTAACATCGTACACGATGTGAAAGGAGGATCTGCACCATTTGGTCACTCAATATATATCACAGACATAAGTACTGGAGTGAGTTCACTGCTGGTTGGCGCAGAGGGCGGTAACGATGCCTCCTGGTCGCCGGACAGCTTGAACATAGCTTTTGACCGTTTACCGGTAGGAGACCCGAGTATCTACATTGTTCCTTCGACCGGAGGAACATCAACATTGATAAGAAATGATGCAGTAGATGTTGATTGGTCAAATAACGGTAAACGTTTGGTATTTCAAGATATTACCGATGGATCTATAAGAACAGTTGATTTAAACGGGGGAAGTGAAACTACGGTTGTATCTTCAGGTACTAATCCATCCTGGTCAGGCAATGGGAAATATATTACTTACACTGACGGAAATAATATCTATAAAATTAAAGTAAATAAGACGGGTGAACCGCGAGGCAATCCTGTGCAGTTGACATTTGACGGAACGGAAGTATATAGTCAGCAACCTTCCTGGTCGAAAAATAATAAAACAATTGTATTTCACAGCAATCGGGTCAGCGGAAATTTTGATATATGGACAGTTCCTGCATCCGGAGGTACACCTGAGTTGTTGACAGGCAATCAGGATTATGGAGATTATGATCCTTGCTATAGCAAAAATGGAAATAATGTTGCTTACGCCGGATTTACTTTTTTTGATTCTTCTCCAAAACGAAATAATAATGGAGAATCTGTTTCGCTAAATGAAAATTCTTTACCAAATAAATATGTTCTTGAACAAAACTTCCCAAATCCATTTAATCCTACAACACAGATACGTTTTGGAATTCCAGAAGCAGGCAGTGTTACGCTGAAGATTTACAACAGTGTTGGTCAGCTTGTAAAAACACTTGTAGATGGAAATATGAGCGAAGGTTATCACCAGGTAACCTGGGATGCAACAGATAACAGCGGCAGTAAACTCTCAAGCGGAGTTTACTTTTACAGAATAACTACAGGAACATTTGCACAGGTAAATAAAATGTTGTTATTGAAATAGTATTTAAAGATACTTTAGCTAAACATCCCTATCAGTGAATGCTGGTAGGGATTTTTTATTACTTGCTAATTACTTAATAAAGATTTGCTCTAAGCTGCTTCCTTTTTCTCAATCTTTTTAACCAACCTTTTCCAAACCTCCAGAACAAGGACCGTGTCCGGTAAAATTTTTCGAGTCTTTTGTATCGGATTCATAATCAGCTGTCATTTTATTTAGAAATGGTCATATAAACCGTTTCATCCACCTTAATTAATATACGCCCACATAACTATTACTACCTTTTTATTGAACTAAGAAGATGATATTGATGAAGTAAAACCATTAGGAAAAAAACTTAGGAAATATATCTGAAATTTCGTTTGAGGTTGGATTTAATAATCCAGCTTACTTTTCTGAATGCTTCCGAAAACAATTCGGCGTCACCCCCTCACAATATCAGCATAATTTTACAAATCATTCGTAATTATCACTTCATATAAGCTTAATCAGACGAAATCGTAAGTTTTATAGACGAGATTGGTAGAGAACCCACCTGTAAACTCCTACGTTGGTGATGAAATTAAATTTAATCATATCAGAAGGAATTACCACTTTTATGATCACAACAAATGAGGATAGTGCCTATTCAGTCTTGGCTGTAGATGTGAATGGTATGGGGTTTAAAATTCTGAAATTCGTCGCTCTCATACCAGGCGATTTTATCATCAAAAAAAGAAGCGGAAAGCACGTCCATATCCCCATCGCCGTCCATATCAATCGCATAAACCGACTGTGCACCTATCGCATTAGTTGAGATGATATGTTGTGTAAAATTCTATTCTCTTGTTATTACAGGAATTAGTGTGCATTTTTTTTTCACATTATTATGGGTAAATATATGAATGTGGTAAGTTATATTTGTTATGAGAAGTGGTTAAAACTGATTTTACTAGTCTATTTTATTTCTACTTCTCAGTTAACACCCCAAACCTATTTGAATCTCTCATACAACAATGGTGATCCATCAAACAGTACCGATCTGAGCATAATACAAAAAATTACCTTCAGTTCAACTGATATTACCTTCTTGCTTACAGATAATTCAAGTGTATCTAAAGCATTTTCAATAATTGATAATATGGCATTCAGCCCAACTAACGGCAGCAACCCTCTTCCAGTGGAACTGGTGAGTTTCACTGCAAAGGTTAAAGGAAAAACAGTTACCATATTTTGGATTACAGAAACTGAGGTTGATAATTATGGTTTTGATATTGAACGCAAATTACAACGAACTGCAAAAGAGAATGAGAACTGGCTGAAATTAGGTTTTGTTGAAGGACACGGTAATAGCAACAGTCCCAAAGAATATTCATTTGCTGATGATAATCCGCCTTCGGGAACAATTCTATACAGGTTGAAACAGATTGATACGGATGGTTCATTTGCTTATAGCGATGTCGTGAGCGTAAATGTTGGAATACCCGATAACTACGTATTGAAACAGAACTATCCCAATCCATTTAACCCAACTACAAACATAGTCTATTATTTACCTGTTGATGGATTTATTACTTTAAAAATTTATGATGTAATCGGAAATGAAGTCGCTAAACTTGTTAACGAGAATAAAAAAGCAGGCAGGTATGTAGTTACTTTTAATGGAAGTAATCTCTCAAGTGGTGTTTATTTCTGCAGAATCACTTCCGGAAATTATTTCGCTATTATTAAAATGATATTAATAAAATAAGACAGGAGGTTAAGCAAAATGAAAATAATGATCTTAACGTTAGTCATATTAACATTTTCAACCGAAGCATTTGCCCAGATGTTTTTAATTCTTCATAAGAAAGATGGCAGCAGACAAATCTT
>JAJDNK010000082.1 GCA_022340715.1 bacterium BMS3Abin03
CATTTATGTACCATATTCTTCTTAAGTTCCTGCCGGTACTGGAAGATAATTATGTAAACGGGCTTATGAACACAAATGATGCCAATGAAGGAATCAATTCTTTTCTTGAAAAAAGAAAACCGGTTTGGCAGAATAAATGAATGATTAATTCTCTTTACTTATTATTATGAAAAAGATAAAAACAGTTGGTGTAGCGGGTGCAGGTACTATGGGTTCAGCGCTCGCACAAAAGTTTGCACAGGAAGGATTCTCTGTTGTTTTAGCGGATAAAGAAATGCGTTTTGTTGAAAACGGAATCAAACGCATTAAGGAAACCCTTAATGAGGGAATCGAAAGGAAAATATTCACTCCCGAACAAGTAAATGAAATAATATCAAGAATTTACGGAAGCGATAATCTTAACGAATTTAAGAAATGCGAACTAATTGTTGAGGCAATCTTTGAGAATCTCGATGCGAAAACAGAATTATTTCAGAACTTAGATAAAGTTGTGAGTCATGATACTATTTTAGCAACTAACACTTCTTCATTTTCTGTAACTGAGCTTTCAAACTCTGTTTCCAATCCTGAAAGATTTTTAGGGATGCATTACTTTTATCACGCTGCAAAGAACCGGCTTGTAGAAATAATTCCGGGTGAAAAGACTTCCCAAGACACTGTAAAAGCAATGAAAAATTTTGCTGTGCTCTCGGGAAAGGATGCTATCGAGTGCAGAGACTCTTACGGATTTGTTGTGAACCGCTTTTTCGTTCCGTGGTTAAACGAAGCGGCAAGGCTGCTTGGAGAAGGAGCAGCTACAGCCCAACAAATAGATAATATCTGCATGAAAGTTTTTTCTATTGGTATGGGTCCATTCGCATTGATGAACGCCACCGGTGTTCCTATAGCATATCACGCGCAAAAAACCCTTGAGAATTTTGGTGACTTCTATAAAGTAGCTGATGCCCTCAAAAAACAAGCCGAGCTTAATAAACCATGGGATATTCCCCAAACTAATGAAGAAGCAGACGATAAAACATTAAAACTTGTGAAAGATAGAATGCTTGGTGTTGTATTTCTGGTTTGCTCGCAATTGCTTGATGAAAATGTATGCGGTGCGGTTGAGATAAACCGGGGAGCGAGAATCGGACTTCGGTGGAGAAGAGGTCCTATTGATTTAATGAAAAAACTGGGCGTTGATGAAGTAAGCAGACTGATAAAATTAATCTGTGGTAAATACTCTGTGAAATTCCCTGCATCGGTAAACGAAAAAAGCTGGGAAATGGAATATGTGAAGCTGGATAAATTTAAAGATAAAGCCGTTATAACAATATCACGCCCTGAAGATATGAATGCTTTGAATGAAGATATAATGTGCCAGCTTTATGAAAAATTCGATAAGGCTGAAAAAGACAATGAAATAAAAACAATATTCATAACCGGAGAAGGAAAAGCATTTGTTGCCGGTGCGGATATAAAATTCTTTATCGATAATATTAAAGCAAACACGTTGAATAAAATAGTGACCTTCACCACATTCGGTCAGCAAGTGCTTGATAAGATTGATAAATGCGAAAAGAAAGTAATCGGAATTATCAACGGTCTTACTTTAGGCGGGGGTCTGGAGCTTGCTTTATGCTGTGATTCAATTTTAGCTGCTCCTAAAACGGTTTTTGCTTTCCCTGAAACAGGGATTGGCATTTACCCGGGACTAGGCGGAACGCAAAGAGCCCCCAAACGAGTCGGAACCGGACTGGCAAAATATATGATTTATACAGGAGATTTTCTGAGTGCAAAAAAAGCGGAGAAGATCGGATTAGCAGATGCAGTAATTAATTATGAAGATATCCCTGATATAATTGAAGGAACAAAACCTCTGCCAAAAGGCAGTGATAAGAAAATCACAGATGAAATGTTCAATTCCTACAATAGCGTTTTTGAAAAATATTCAGTGCAGGAAATACTTGAAAGCGGTAATATCCCCGCAGAGCTTCCCCCCGGTATTGGTGAAAAATTGATTAAGAAAATAAAGAAAAAAGCTCCATTAGCGCTAATAACTGCAGAAAAGTTAATCGATGAAGCAAAAGGCTGCGAGTCGGAACTGGAAAAACTTGCCTATATTTTTTCTACTTCAGACGCCTTGCTTGGACTAAGTTCAATTGGTAAAAGCGTAGAGTTTCAGGGAAAGTAAAAATATTTATTTTTTGTGGCGGTAACCTTCTTTCAGAACATTGAATATATGAAGTACGTGAGGGAATACCGCATCAATTGTTTCCTCTGCACCTTGTAGGGAACCCGGGAGTGTTATTATTAAAGTCTTACCTGCTAGTCCTGCTGCTCCTCTTGAAAGCATTGCATAAGGTGTTTTAAGCTGACCGTAATTTCTTGCTGCTTCCATAATCCCGGGTACTTCTTTATCAATTACAAACTTAACAGCTTCGGGCGTATTATCCCTTTTTGAAACACCTGTACCTCCAGTGGTTAAAATTAAATCGAATTCCTTTTTACAGAGATTTCTAATCAGTTTTTTGATTATAATTGTTTCATCCGGAACAATTCCATAATATTGTACTTTAATTCCCAATCCTTTCAGTTTCGTTTTAATTAAAATACCTGTCTTATCAGTCTTTTTTCGTTTTGAAACTGAATCAGATATTACAATAACTGCTGATTTAAGATTTTTGGGAACAGAGCTGATGTAATCCGATTTCCCGCCGCTTTTGGAATCAAGCTTAATTTCTTTAATGATAATATTCTTGTCAATCGGTTTCATCATATCATATATTGTCAAAGCCGCAGCGGAAGCTCCGTAAAGAGCTTCCATCTCACATCCTGTTTTATAAGTGGATTTGACTTCAGTTGTAATATGAACTGTATTTACCCGCAGGTCAAAATCGATTGTCACAGATTCAACAGGAATTGGATGACAGTGCGGAATCACGTTACTTGTATTTTTAACAGCAAGGAAACCCACTGTGCGCGCAGTTGCAAGAACATCTTTTTTTGGTGTTTTATTAGCTTTGATAGCTTTTATGCTGACAGCACTGAGTTTTACAACCGCGCTTGCTTTTGCAATACGTAAAGTTTCAATTTTATTTGTAATATCTTTCATTATGTTTGATAAAAATTTATTCAATCCACCTGTAAGAGCGATCATCATAAATTTCTTTTTTCCAGATAGGTACCTTGGTTTTGATTTCGTTTACAATAAACTTAAGCGATTCGAAGCACTTTTCCCGGTGTGGAGATGAAACCAAAACCAAAACCGATATCTCACCGCACTTAACCTCACCA
>JAJDNK010000132.1 GCA_022340715.1 bacterium BMS3Abin03
GTAATCTAAAACAAGCGCTCCGCTTTTTGCCCAGTAAGCATACGGCGTAACCGAGTAGTAAGTTTCCCCGATTCCAAGATCGATCGGACCCAGATGAACATCGAGTCCCTGTGTATAAGTAACTGTATTCGTCCTGGTTGATACTGTACTCTGATCATAATTGCCGTGAATTTCGAAACTGGGTATAAATTTAAAGGGAACATCAAAACTGGCAGAGGCTCCAATGTGAAAATTCACTTCATGTTGATTTGTTTCCTCTGTCTGAGTGGAATTTTCAAGCGACCAGTTATATTCAAATCCCGGTGAGCCATCAAGTGTTATTTCATCCGATGTATTCCATTTTACAGAAGTTTGTAATGCACCATTTTCCTCAGGTGATGCGATTTGCCTGTAAGAAAGTATATTTCCAACTTCGTGATCAGGTAGATATTCTTCTGCCTGAGGACTTTTGCTCGGAAACCAGGTTCGCTGAGGTGGTCCCGGTGAAATGACCATGCTATATCCTTTAATTGTATCATTGGCAATTATAGGATATTCCCAGATATCATAATTAACGACGGTAGCGTAAATAAAATCATCGTTGCTTGCAGAAATATTCTGGCTTACCTTATAAGTATTTCGGTTGTATTTTTGCTTTGAAAAATTTTTACCGTATTCACTTTCAAGTTTAATTTTAACACCTACATCCACGATAGGAATTGTGAAACCTCCTTCAACCGAAGTACCCACACTCCAGCCTTTATGCAATTCCGTTTCTACACTAATTTCCGATTCCGTAGAAGTATAATACTTTGAATAAAAATTGCTTGTTTGTCCGTTATAGCTTTCATTGATATCGAATGTTGTATCGTTAAAAACATCAAAGTGAGTCGGAGGCGCATTAAGAATCACTAAAGGCTGAACAATATCTGTAGCGCTGAAGTAACGCGGTTTCCCAAGTCTTATTCCACCGCCGTCAAAATCACCTGCAGTAACAGCCCATGAGTAGTCTACAGATCCATCAGTTGAATCTGTAACAATCGTTGCACGGTGATTCAAAGAAACAATATTGTGTGAAGGATCTACAACCGGCTCAAGAACATCAATTTGTAATGTAGAATAGTATAGATCGTTAACAGTGATTTCATCAGTTGAGGTAACAACAATTTCAGGATTCCATATTGAATCGGCTGTACTTGCATCCAGATCAGCCAGTACCATTCTCTGGTTATTTTTAGTTAAGCTGCTCTGATCATATTCGATGAATGAGGATAGGTTTAAATTACTTCCCATATTGTATATGCGAATCCTTCCGTCACCGTCTAAAACCAATTCATCTCTGCCATCATTATTTATATCACCGGCAATTGCCCCAATGCCAACGTAGCTTGTGCCCGAAGTCTGAAAAACATCGGCAACCTTATTGAGATCTACATTAATGGTGTCTAAACCCATTGAAACGGAAGCCGGGAGAATTTTATTATATGTTATGTTACTGGCTTTGTAGAGGACAAAATCAACGGCAAACTGATCAAGAGTATTGTTTTCAAAATCACCTGTCACAAGAACAATTTTATTAATCCTGTAATTAGAATTGTTATAATCGGCGTAAGTGTAAAAATCACTTTTCTTTACTTTAGGTACTAATGATAGATTTCCGTTATTGTTCGTTACATCGTAAATCTTTGTGAAAATAGACCAGTTTGTTGTACTTTGTTCATCATATCCTGTAAGTATGATTTCATCTAATCCGTCACCGTCAAAATCACCGGCGGCAATATCATAAATACAATCTCCGGATATTGTATAATTAAGATGTTCATCTGCAATTGAGGTCTTTTCAACAGGCATTAAGCTTCCCGGATCAACATCAAATATTTTTATTTCTATATTTCCATCTTTATCCCAATAAGCCAGTACAAAGTTCGGTTCAGGATCACCATCAAAAAATCCTTTAATCAATCTGAACCTTGTTGTAGAACCATTTGGATTTGGCGGAAGTACATCAGGTAAGATCAAAGAGCTTTCGTCATTCCAGGTTAAAGTATTCTTTTTAATATTAGGGACAACAATATTGATGGAATTATTCTTACCTACCCAGGCAGATACAATATTATCATATCCATCCCCGTTAAAATCACCTGTAATAGCTTCTATATGATAGGTAGCACTCGCATCGTAAAAGCTGGTACCAAGATCACCATTATACGTTCCGCTGGAGGAAGAATCGAGGAAATACTGCCCGGAATTTCCGTAATAATCAAAAATGTTATGTTTTATCAATGTATCTCTGAATACATTGTGGGTAAAAAGAGCTATCTCAGAGGAATTCCCGAGATTATAATGCCCCTGAAATGGATCTTGTTTATCCTGTGCTAAAGTTATTCCCGCTATGAATATTAACAAAAGAATTCTGAAAGCTAATCGTTTCATGGTTTTTCCTTTAATTATTTGTATTCAATTAATAAACGCAGGAAAACAGGACCGAAGTGATAATCTGGGTGAAAGTTTTTTAGAATGATCGTTAAAATGAAGGTATGGTTAACTTTATTTGTTAGTGTAAAGAAATGTGTGTGATCATTAACTATCACATTCTATCAATTAGTATTACAATTGTATTATTAAATTTCAATTGCTACCTTGAATATGATTTTCATGAGATCAAACAACTCCGGTATTGACAACAAATTTCTTTAATAAATTTTCTGAACTGCTTGTCCGATAAAAATAACATAACGCTTATGCTCGAAGAAATAACCGGCGGCAACCGTGCCGTTGTTGATTCTCTTATACCTCTTGTTTATGATGAACTGCACCAGGTTGCACATATGCAGCTCAGAAAGGAAAGAAAAAGTCATACCCTGAATGCTACTGCTCTGGTTCACGAAGCATATTTTAAGCTTGTGGATCAGACAAAAGTAAACTGGCAAAACCGCGCACATTTTTTTGCGATTGCTTCACAGGCAATGAGACGAATCCTGATTAATTATGCTCAACAACATAAAGCACAAAAAAGAGGCGGGGAAAATTCTGTTATTACTTTTATCGATGAAAATGTAAAGCGTGAGACCAGACCGGAAGAATTAATTGCACTTGATGAAGCACTTGATAGGTTGAAACTGATAAGTGAAAGACAAAGCCGGATTATCGAATACTGGTTTTTTGTGGGACTTAATCATGAAGAAATTTCAGAAGTTCTGGATGTTTCTGTGCCTACAGTACGCAGAGATTGGCGACTTGCCCGTGCATGGTTAAGCAGGGAATTAAAAAGAAATTTTTAGACAGATCATTTCTTCTTCGGGATAATAATCAATGATGATTAACAAACACATTAAATAATTAATATGAATTCCGAACGCTGGGAAAAAATAGGAATACTTTTCGATGAAGCTTTGAAGCTGGACGAACCGGAAAGAACGGCATTTCTTCAATCGGCTTGCGGGGATGATATTGAAATGTTAGAAGAAGTTCGCTCCTTGATCGAAGCTGATACGAATATACCCTTGGTTTTAAAGGATAATGCTGATGCAATTAATATTTCCCGCAGGCTTGAATATGAGGGGAAAGTAATAGGGAAGTATAAAATTATAAAGCAGATCGCTGAAGGTGGAATGGGTTCAGTGTTTCTTGCTGAAAGAGCCGACGGACAATTTGAACAGAAAGTAGCATTAAAAATAATTAAGCCCGGAATGAGCTCAGATGAGATTATTAAAAGATTTCAGTTTGAAAGACAAATACTTGCGAGACTTCAACATCCAAACATTGCCAGACTTTATGATGGCGGCTTAACAGATGAAAACCTTCCTTATTTTACAATGGAATATGTTGAAGGCGAAACAATTGATGAATATTGTGATAAAAACAACCTGTCCGTTAGCGAGCGTTTAAAATTATTTACAAAAGTTTGTGGGGCAATTCAATATGCTCACCAGAACCTGGTGATACACAGAGATCTTAAACCTTGGAATATAATTATTAAAAAAGATGGTACGGTTAAGCTACTGGATTTTGGAATAGCAAAAGTTTTTACTGAAGATGATTTACCGGAACAGGCAGCATTAACAAGAACCGGTTTACATGTTATGACTCCCGAATATGCTTCCCCCGAACAGATCAAAGGAGAACCTGTAACAACATCTACTGATATATACTCTCTTGGATTAATTTTATATAAACTGCTCACCGGTGAAAGTGCGTATGAAATCAAAAGCACTTCAGCTTTAGAGTTAGAGAAAGTTATATGTCATACCAAACCGCAAAAACCCAGCACAATAATAAAAACCATACGAACACAGGATAATATTAAAACAGAGCGAATAAGTTCTGTACGTAAAACCCAGGCTGACAAATTAATTAAAACTTTATCAGGTGATCTCGATAATATTTGCTTAATGGCGTTACGAAAAGAACCTGGAAGAAGGTATCCGTCTGTCGATCGATTCCAGCGGGACATTGTTAATTATCTTGAAGAAAGACCGGTATGGGCGAGACAGAGTACAATTCGTTATCGAACAGGAAAGTTTATATCACGACATAAAATCTCAGTCATTTCTGCAGCATTACTCTTTCTTATTGTAACATTACTAACAACATTCTATATGATTCAGCTAAGGAAAGAACGCGATAAAGCCGAACTTGAATCACAAAAAGCAAAAGAAGTTGCCGGTTTTTTAAAAGATATATTTAAACTATCCGATCCATATGAGGCACGTGGCGATACAATTACGGTAAGAGAATTACTTGAAAAAGGCTCACAGAAAATTCACCGGGAATTATCCGATCAGCCGGATGTTAAAGCAACTATGCTTGATATAATGGGACAGGTTTATCTAAACCTTGGTTTATATGATAAATCAGAGGCACTTTTAAAGGAAGCGCTCGATATAAGAAGAAAGATAAATAGCGATGATGTCGATCTTGGAAAAAGCCTTAATAGTGTTGGACAGTTGTATTTAACCAAAGGTGAATACGATAAAGCTGAACCAATACTTAAGGAAGCTTTATCTGTTTATGAAAATCTTTCCGAAAAAGATAATGAAAATTATGTTTCTGCAATTGATAACGCAGCGTGGTATTCAAATGTAACAGGAGATTTTAACAGATCAGACTCGCTTTACGATCTTGCAATAAAGGTTTTGAGAAATAATTATAAAGACAGAAGTGAATTGCTTTTTATTACGATGAATGATCTTGCTCTTAATTTTCATGAGGAGGGCAAATATGAAGAGTCGGAAAGCTTATTTAAAGAAACTCTTGAATTACAGAAAAAATTCTATGGGGATAAACCTCATCCTGAGGTATCGACAACAACATACAACTTGGCCGAACTTCTTCGCGATAAAGGTAACTACGATGAAGCGGAAAAATTGTTTCGGACATCTCTGGATATGGACATCAAGCTTAATGGACCGGAACACCCGGATGTCGCTTACAGTCTGCAGGGATTAGCAAGCATTTACAGGTTAAAAGGAAATTTTAAAGCTGCTGAAAAGTTGTATATGCAGGTTTTGAATATGAGAAAAAAATTTCTTGGACCGGAACATCCGGATGTTGCATATGCAACTTATAATGTCGGTTTGCTTTTTTACAGTGAAGAGAAGTACGATTCATCAAAAAAATATTTTGAACAAGCACTGGAAATGCATAAAAAACTTAACGGTGCAAAACATCCTTCGGTAGCGAAGTGCATAGAAAAGTTAAGCTATATCAACTTTAGAAAAGGAAATTATAAGAAAGCCGAAAATCTGATAAGGCAAGCCATAGAAATAAATAAGGAATCCGTTGGTGAGATAAATATCAGTTATGCAAATAATCTCCTGGTTTTATCAATGATAAAGTCTGCTTTACATGATTACGATACTGTTGCTGTCCTGAGTAGTGAAGTCCTGAAAACCTTAAACGAAGTTATAGGAACAGATAAAAGTCCGTTTGTGGCAAATTGTTTGAAAGTAATGGCAAAGCTCGCAGTAAATGAAAATAATTATGCTAAAGCCGATTCACTTTTCAGGCGATCGTTAAAGTTATATAAGCAGATAATAGGAGAAAATAATATCAGTATTATCAGTGCTTCATTTGATTATAGTAAATTACTTATCAAGTCAGCAGCACTTAATAAAGCATATGATTTAGTTGACAAGAATCTGCGAATACTAAAAACCAAGTTTAAGGAAGATAGCTGGAAAATTGCTGAAGGTAACGGTTTAATGGGAGAAATATATCTTAAAAAGAAAAATTTTGATATGGCTGAGCCTTTGCTTCTGAATAGCTACTCTGTTTTGCAGGAAGAATTTGGAAAGAATGATTTTCATACAAAAGAAATTGCAAAAAAATTAGTAACATTATATTCCCTAATGAATAAAACCGATGAAGCTAATTCATACCGTGTCTCACTAAAGTAAATAACTTGAACTTAAATATTCCCCTCCTCGAAACGAGGAGGGGTGCCACTTCAGTGGTGGGGTGGTGGTAAAGCAAAAAATATTTTTATTTACCCACTGAATATTTATTTCAGCAGCAACATTTTTTTAGTTTGAAAAAAGTTTCCCGCACGTATTTTATAGAAATAAACACCGCTTGCTAAATTTTCAGCATCGAAATTTATTTCATATTCTCCGGCTGACTGTTCCCCATTTACCAGTGAGGCAACCTCTTTTCCTTCGGCATTATAAATCTGAAGATTAACAAGAGATTTCTCCGGTATGGAATATTTTATTTTAGTAGATGGATTAAACGGATTGGGATAATTGTTATAAAGTTTATAAGTCGAAACAGGTTCTAATTTATCACCAACATCTGTTACTGATATAACAACACTCATCGAGTCCCAGGAACGTGGACTGGGATTTTTATAACCTGCATTTACCAGATATTTACCTTCTGAGGGGGCAGTTAAGGTAAACGGATTGCTTGATGTCGAGTTTATAACCGCAACAACATCTCCATTCTGATCAACAAGCTCTCCGGCTACACTGCTGCTTGTTCCGGAAACAGTTACTTCCACTTCCATTCCGTTTACAGTAACAGATACAATTCCCGGATTATGACTATGACATCCCGAAGCATTGCATCCGGGTGTAGAACCGTTAAATCCGGGTTCTGAAAAACTCAAGGGACAAATAAAAATTGAAATTAGTATTGAGAGGAATGTAATTGTTGTTTTCATCGTTTTCTCCTTTTTTTGTTAAATCACCTACTCTCAAATCTTTTACAATTATTAAAGATTTGTAATTAGCAAATATAAAAGATCCCCCAAATTAAAAAGTAACCTAATTCATGACCTAAACTGAACGTATTTATGGTAATAGCGATTGAGATATGTCTGTAAAAGTCAAGTAGAAATAATTCTAAACATCCCTGAACTAAAAACTGAACATTTAAATTTTATCTTCACCCGTTAAATTCAATAAAGTGAATAAAATTCTGGCAGGATATTTATAAAATAAATCCTGATTTGTAAAAGGAGATTTAAATGTTGAATGTAAAGTTTACTAAGATTTCAATTCAATTAACTACATTGCTATTTTTATTCGGGTGTTCTGCAACGCAGGTAATGCAGCCACCTTTGTTTGATGTTCAGCCAGTTGAGGAGCAAAGGGGATATTACTCTGAAGATGAAGAAATTGATTGTGCAAGCACTTATACAGAATTTATAAGGCAGGAAGGCAATCTCTTTCTTTTCTATGTTGAGGTCAAAAATAATACTGAAGATACTCTGGCGGTTTATTCTGCAGGAATTTACCTGGAAGTAGTTGAAGAATTTAATGATCAGAATAATCAAAATGCGGATCGCTTCTTTGCGGTTGATCCTGCCCACGAAATAGAATTAATCGATAAGCAGCTAAATGAAGAAAGTAATAGGCACGATAATGCGACAGCGTTAAATATCTTTTTCGGCGTATTCGGCACGGTTGTAGATTTAGTATCCGATATAGAAAATAAAGGAGAAGCAGTCGCAAACGATATATTATGGACAGGAGCAAACCAGGTTGATGAAGAAATATATCATTCGGATTCAAAGAGGTACTTAGAAGAAAGCAAGAATTTCTGGATGAACGAAATGTTAAACGAATCATATGTTAATCCCGGCGATACAGTAAGCGGATTGGTTTATCTTCCCTATAGTTATAAAGCACAAATATTCAAAGTTGTCATTCCGGTTTGTGGTTTTCCCGATTCCTATTTATTCAGGCAGGTTCAAACGAATTAATAATTTTCTCTTTTATTAAAACTGACCTCACCCCTGCACCTCTCCTTAGTAAGGAGAGGGAATTTTTTTCTGTTAATGTGATTTGACTAACTTTCAACAGTGACAAGATGATTTTAATATCTGCTTTTATGCTGAACCTTACCTGAAGAATTTTTATTTTTGTAATAACTGTTTGAAAATTATTGTTGAATCAAAACCAGGAGAGTAAAATGAATAAAAAGAGTATTGAATTACTAAATAAAGCGGTTGCTGATGAGCTGTCCGCTGTTCACCAATATATGTATTTTCATTTCCTTTTAGATGATTTAGGATACGATTTACTTGCCGGCTTGTTTAAGAGAACCGCAATTGAAGAAATGGGGCATGTTGAAAGACTTGCGGAAAGAATTTTGTTCTTAAAGGGTGAGGTGGAAATGAAAGTTAAGGATGAAGTCAAGAAACTGAAAGAACCGGATAAAATGCTTGAGCTTGCTGCAAAAATGGAAAATGATAGCACTAACGAATATAACATTTGGGCCAACGAATGCGCTGCAAATAATGATTCGGCTTCAAAGCAATTGTTTGAAAGTCTTGTTGCAGATGAAGAGCGTCATTTCGATCAGTATGATACCGAAGCAGATAACCTGAAGAAATTCGGTGACAGGTATCTTGCTTTGCAATCTATTGAGAGAAGTAAAAACATTTCTACAGGAAATACTGCAGGTTAAAAATTTTCTTGGGCGAAGCGATGCTTCGCCCTTTTGATTTTAAATGTCACTCCGATACTGTTATAACCATCCCATCAGGAACAACTTTTTGTGAATAATTCAATCCAACAGAATTTGCAATCGTTTTGATTAGCATTTCGTAGCAATCATCGATATCCTGTTCGGTTACATTATCACTGTAAAAGTTTACCATCTTTGAACCAAGAAACCTGGTTACCTTGTAGGTAATAGATGTATCAGTCTGTTCAAGGACTTCAAATTTATTATCGAGATCGGATTGATAATTATTGTACATGGCTTCAACGAAGACCCTCGGTCCTCTACCTTTTATTGGGGACCAAGCTTTCGCAAAAACGTTACCTATGTATTTACCTAAATCCGCAGCATTACCGCCGACAGATTTTATATACCCGATACTGTTTACGATCATTCCTGCAGTATTAAGCATCAAACGATTCATTCTTTGTTCGATTGT
>JAJDNK010000109.1 GCA_022340715.1 bacterium BMS3Abin03
CGTAACAAACTCGGCAATGCTCTGGTAATATCCGTCTCCCGATCTTTTTATGAACGGTTCTGCAAATAATCGTAATTTAGCTTTAAGAGAAAAGAGTTTTGTTTTGAAAAATGCCGGGGGAGACATTGGCAACACATAAAGCTTATTATTTCTCAGAATATATCTACGGTTGCCTTTTTTATTTGCATAAACGAATTGATCTTTTAATTCAAGTTCCTCAACCAGTTGATTAATTATAGGCGTGGTTTCAAGAGCACTGTTCGGTCCGCGGTCGAAAAGAAAACCTTCTTCAAAAACACTTTCGATTGAGCCGCCGACTTTACTCTTTTCCTCAAGCACGGTTACATTAAAACCTTCTTTGGAAAGCAGGTATGCAGAGGTTAATCCCGAAATCCCTGCACCGATTACAACTACCTTTTTATCTGAAGACATATATAAAAATAATTGATTATAAACCTTAAATCTACAGAATCGGATGTTCTTTTGCAGTGATAAATTGAGGAATGAAAGGGGAAAACTTAACCTGGTTTTTGGTGTTAGTAATTTTATGTCAGATTCCCAGCCCACTTTACTCGTGGGAATGACACCTTTGATTTTTTAAACATTTTCAGTTAATAGTAAGTAAAATAAAAAAGCCCCGCAAAAAATCACGGAGCCTTTCGGAGGAGTCATTATTAACTAATTTCTATAGAGCGTTGAATTTTCTTCTCGGTAATTTGGGAATCACCTGTTCGCCCACGTCGATTTTGGGTTCTATGTTGTGAACCCGGATATCAAGTTTTGTTTCATCGTTTTCATGGAATTGTTCCTCTTCGGTTGATCCTTCCAGAGATATAGTAGAGGCTTTACCACCGCTTATTACTCTGTTTACCTCATCAAAATACCCGGCACCCACAAAGCGTTGATGTTTAACTGCGGAGAATCCTTTTTCTTTCTCAAGTTTAAATTCTCGTTCCTGAAGCTTTGAATAAGCAGCCATGCCATTCAGGTTGTAGTGATAAGCTAAATCGAACATTATGTAGTTAAGAGAATGGAATCCTGCCAAAGTAACGAACTGAAACTTATAACCCATCGCAGCAAGTTCGTTCTGGAATTTTGCGATTGTGGCCTCATCGAGGTTCAGCTTCCAATTGAAAGAAGGGGAGCAGTTATACGCAAGCAATTTATCAGGGTATAATTTCTTAATTGCTTCGGCAAATTTCCTCGCTTCTTTAAGATCCGGATGAGAAGTTTCACACCAGATGAGATCTGCATAAGGAGCATAAGCCAAACCACGTGCAATTGCAGATGCAGTACCTTTTTCTATCCGGTAAAATCCCTCGGAAGTTCTTTCTCCTGTTAAGAACCTATGGTCGTATTCATCGATATCGCTTGTTAATAGTCCGGCGGAATCTGCATCCGTTCTTGCGATAAGAACCGTCGGAACATCAAGAACATCCGAAGCTAATCTTGCAGAGATAAGTTTTTGAACTGCTTCTTTTGTTGGAACAAGAACTTTACCGCCCATGTGTCCGCACTTTTTTGCTGAAGAAAGCTGATCTTCAAAATGAACACCTGCAGCACCGGCTTCGATCATCGCTTTCATTAATTCGAATGCATTTAGCACCCCGCCGAAACCTGCTTCGGCATCGGCAACAATAGGGGCAAACCAGTTAACACCGTTTTTCTCCGAAGAATATGAAATCTGATCTGCGCGCATAAGAGCATTATTAATTCTTTTAACAAGATTAGGAACACTGTCTGCGGGATATAAACTTTGGTCGGGATAAGTTTGTCCGGCATTGTTTGCATCGCCGGCAACCTGCCAGCCGCTAACGTAGATTGATTTTAAACCTGCCTGAACCTGCTGAACAGCCTGGTTTCCTGTTTGAGCACCGAGAGCACGAACGAAGTCTTCTGAATGCAGCAATTTCCATAATCTTTCAGATCCTAATCTTGCAAGGGTATGTTCAATTTTAACCGAGCCTCTTAACCTGAGAACATCATCGGCAGAATAAGGACGGTCGATACCTGTCCATCTCGTATCGGTTACCCACTGCTTTTGTAACTTTTGCGCTTCATTCATTTGACTTGCTCCGTTGTTATTTTATTTTAAAACTTGTTTTTCGTTTTGAGTGGTTATTTTCGCCCGATATTAATTACCCGCATCATTTGTTTCCTCCGGTTAAAATTTGTTCGGTTGGAGTAGAGACAACTTCAGTACCATTAAAAACTTAAGAAAACAGGTGTTTTTATTAGTTTTTTTGTATCATTTCAGGAAATGGTTTTATTTGAGGACAACAGAAAGTGTTTTATTATTTGGCTTTTTGTGTCTAAACAGTTCTCGAGTATTTTGCTTTGTCTTCTTTTCTTTCGATATAGCCATCAAAGTTCATAGCTATGTTGCGTATGAGAAGTCTGCCCATATCTTTTACTTTAAAGCCTTCATCGCTTATTTCAATAAGATCATCGACTTCAAATTCCTTTAGATTGCTTAGTCCCCATTTAAAATAATCCTTGAAGTTAATCTTAAACTTATCTTCGATTGATTTGTAGTTCAGTTCAAAGTCGCACATAATTTTCATTATCACTTCATGCCGTACGTGATCATCATCGTTAAGTCTGTAACCTTTTGCTGTAGGAATAGTTTCGTTATCGAGAGCAGTATAATATTCTTTTTCTGTTTTGTAATTCTGTGCGTAAATATTTTTTAACTGGCTGATAGAAGTAATACCGAATGCATAAAGATCGGCTCCAGCGTTTGTGCTATATCCCTGGAAATTTCTGTAAAGCTTCTTTTCCTTCATTGCTATAGTAAGTTCATCATCGGGTTTTGCGAAGTGATCCATTCCTATAAAAACATATCCCGCGCTGGTAAGTTTTTCAATGCTCATTTTAAGGATTTCTAATTTTACCTCGGGTTTAGGCAAATCTTCTTCGTGAATAAGTGCCATATGTTTTTTCAGCCATGGAACATGTGCATAGTTAAATAACGCTATCCTGTCGGGAGAAATATCTATGATCTTATCAACCGTATCAGCAAAGGATTCAACAGATTGAAAAGGTAATCCGTAAATAAGATCGAGATTAATACTATGGTATCCAAGTTCTCTCACCCAGGTAACAGCTTGTCTTGTTATATCTTCCGGCTGAATCCTGTTTACAGCTTTCTGAACTTTTTCGTTAAAATCCTGAACACCCATACTGATCCTGTTAAAGCCGTTATTTCTTAATGCTTCAAGATGTGCTTTTGTTAGTTCACGCGGATCGATCTCGCAGCTGTTTTCGCTGTCTTCTTTAAATTCAAATGATTGATTAATGTAAGATGCTAATTTGTTTATCTCATCAGGATTTAAATGTGTCGGTGTACCACCGCCCCAGTGATGCTGTGCAACCTTTCTATCAGACTGTAAGTAGGTTCTTGTGAGATCAATTTCTTTCTGAACATATTTTATATATTCATCTATTCTTTCCCTGTTTCGTGTGATGAGCATATTACATCCACAGAAGAAACAAAGCGTGTCGCAAAACGGAATATGAAAATAAAGCGAAAGATCGGGGAGATCATTTCCATAATTTGTTTTTACAATTTCATCTACATAATCTGAATGGGTGAACTGCTCGTTAAACTGGGGTGCAGTCGGATAGCTTGTATAACGTGGTCCCGGCGTATCATATTTTTTAAACTTTTTTAGATCTACTTCAAACATTTACTATTCCTTTCTTTTATCACCACCCAAATCTTATTGATGATAACTCTTACTTTTATCTTTTACATAATCAACCAAAACTTTTGCGTGTGCCGGATCGACATCGGGCAAAATACCATGACCAAGATTAAAAATATGTCCTGTTCCTTTGCCATAAGAAGCGAGAACTTTTTTTGCTTCTCTTTTTATAAAAGAAGGTTCGGCATAAAGAACATTCGGATCAAGATTGCCCTGTATCGCAACTTTTTTCCCTATCTTATCCCGCGCTTTTTCCATATCGATTGTCCAGTCGATTCCAATGACATCGGCGCCGCAATCTGCTGTTGTTCTCATTCTGTAATGAACACCTTTAGGAAAATAAATAACCGGTTCATCAGTTCTTTTTATCTTGGCGATTAACTGGTTAACATACTTCAGCGCAAAGATTAAGTAATCACGCGGTGATAAAATTCCTGCCCAGGTATCAAAAATCTGAACTGCATTTGCACCAGCCCTAATCTGTGCTGTAAGGTAATGTGCAACAGCAGTTGTTAACTTTTTCAGGAGATTATGTGCCAGCTCAGGATTATTATAAATAAGTTTCTTAACATTTGAAAAAGTTTTCGTTCCCTGACCTTCAACCATGTATGTAAGCAAAGTCCATGGCGCACCACTAAATCCTATAAGTGGAACTCTGCCATATAATTCTTTCTTTGTTAAAGAAATTGCATCAAGAACATATTTTAAATCCCTTGAAGGATCAATAGGTTTTAATTTATTTGCAACCCTTTCAGTTCTCACAGGATTATCGAAAACCGGTCCGTCACCTTCAATCATTTGCAATTTCATTCCCATTGCTTCGGGAATAACAAGTATATCGGAAAAAATTATAGCAGCATCAACACCAATAATATCCACCGGCTGAATTGTTACTTCGGCAGCAAGCTCAGGGGTTTTGCACATCGTTAAAAAATCGTGCTTTTCACGGATTGCTCTATACTCAGGCAAATATCTTCCTGCTTGTCTCATTATCCAGATTGGTGTTCTATCAACAGGTTTTCTCTTACACGCTCGTAACAACAGATCGTTCTTTAATTTTTCCAAAAATCTTTTCCTTTAGAATTAAGATTTATAATACCAGGTAATTTTTTTGATCAGCCCATTAATTGTATACTCGTCCGGCATAATGTTCACCTTCACTCTACTATTTTCAATTGATGTTTTAGTAGTTGGGCCGATTGCCGCAATGTCGTATCCTTTGAAGTACTCTGCAGGGTTTACAATGTTCAGGATTTGCAGGAAATTTTCAAACGTAGAGGGGCTCGTAAAAATAAAAAGATCGGGGCTGCTCTTTTTTAATACCTCAATGTTTTCTGTGATATGTTCTTTTGTTGGAAGCGATACATTATAAACCGGTACGGAATTGATGATCGCACCGAGGTCCTTTAGTCCTCTCGGCAATTCTTCTCTTCCAATCGCAGACCGGGGAATAAAAACAAATTTATCCTTGAGAGGGTACTTAGAAAGCTTTTCAATCACACCTTCGGCGCTGAATTTATCGGGGATAATGTGAACTGGAATGTTATGATCTTTGCAAACGGACGAGGTTTTATTTCCCACCGCAACAATTTTCTTTTTTGTAAAATCTATTTTGATGTTCAACTCTTCACATCGTTTGCCGAACATCTTAACTGCATGTGCCGATGTGAAAATTATAAAATCAATCTTATCCGGCTTAAGAATTATGTGATCAAACTCTGTCCAGCTTGATGGAGGAACAATTTCAAGTGTAGGAAAAACTATTACTTTTGCACCGAGTCTTGTAAGAGCCGAAGATGATTCTTTAGATTGTTCAATTGTTCTTGTAATTACTATTGTTTTATTTTTTAGTGGAAGAACAGTTTTATTTTTAAATCCCGAATAAAGAGCATGTAGAATGAATTCATAAAGTTTTTCGCGCTCTACTACATTCTGGTCATCAGGAATTTGTCTTTCTATGTTTCTTTGTAAAGTTCCATAAATACTGCCGATGATTGAGTTAACCGCAAACTCATCATCAATTTTTCTGAAAATATTTTCTT
Organism: bacterium BMS3Abin03; assembly: GCA_022340715.1. Lineage (GTDB taxonomy): Bacteria > Bacteroidota > Ignavibacteria > Ignavibacteriales > Ignavibacteriaceae > BMS3ABIN03. Next base: position 5,750 of record JAJDNK010000109.1, read on the forward strand.
CAACACCTCTTTGAATTATGCCAGCCAATAGTTCTTTGATCTTTGCTTCATGATCCTTCAGCTCATCGCAAAAATCATTTTCTGCATTTAGTGATTCCTTTCGATACATCAGAAAGAAGTTCTTGTATTTCATCATGAACATGTAAAGATGGATTGTGAAAGATTTCAATGCATCTATACTGTTGTTCTCGTTATGAATTTTTTCCGTAAGCGAATTGAGAAGGATTTCCATTCTCATACTCATTATTGAAAAATACAGTTCTTCTTTTGATGAGAAATAATTGTAAACCGTGCCTTTTGCAACGGAAATCATTTTAGCTACGTCTTCCATCATAACCTCATGATAGCTTTTACGCGAAAACAGATCTGCAGCTGCTTCAAGGATGCGTTCGCGTTTTATCTTCTTTTTTGTTTCTCTTTTTTTAGTTGCTATCATTGTCTTAAAATTAGTTTATCTTCCAATCGTGTATGGCAAGTACGTCACCGCTTACCGGATCGATGATCATTTCTTTACCATTCGCACGGTATCCGAAATCACCTTCAAATTGGCGGATAGTTGAAAGCACATGCCAGACGTAAATTTGTCTTTCAGGATTCCAGATAAAACCGACATCCCAGTCTTTAACACCCTTTTCAAAACCATATTTTTCCGCTATTAAAATTGCTGTTTCTTTATCAACCTTCCAGTCGCATTGAGTTGGATGTATTGCGCAATTCGGTATGCCGAGAATATCTCTCTTTTTTACAACGAGTCCGAGACTATCGACTGTAAATCTTATTGTTGAGGCTACGTAAGGTTTTTCAGGAACAAAAAGCTGATATGCCATTTCGTAATATGGAGGTACATATTTCGTCCTGGCAAAATCAGGCGTTATATATTTATTAAAAAACTCTTCACCTGTTTTAGAAATCACATATTTGTTTGCATTGTGCAATACATTTAAAGGTACATTAGCTTCGTTATCCTTACTGCATGAAGAACAACTACAGGAAGAGATTAGCCATCCAACTATGGAAACAGCAATTAAAATTATTATCATTTTTAATGATGTTTTCATGATTTCCTCGAAATGTTATAGATTTCCTGTAAGATAGATTTTGCCCCGGCTTTCAGCAAATCTCTTGCTAAAGATTTACCGAGAAGTTCCGGTTGTCTTTTACTTCCCCTTGCTTTCTTTCTGAAGGTAATCGAACCGTCCAATGACCCGACAATAGCGTCAAGGTATAGACCAGTGTTTGTAACCTGCGCATATGCACCTATCGGTACCTGACATCCACCTTCGAGAGTTTTAAGAAGCGATCGCTCCGCTATTACTGCGATGTAAGTGTTTTCATCATGAAGCGGTTTTAATAATTTTTCAACAAATGAATTTTTTTTATTGATTTCAATTCCCAATGCACCCTGACCAACAGCAGGTAAAATCAAATCCGTACTGATGAATGACGATATGTGTTTGTTAAGCTTCAGTCTTTCTACGCCTGCTCTTGCCAGGATGATTGCGTCCCACTTAGAATTTAGAAATTTATTAATTCTTGTTGGTACATTTCCGCGGAGATCTACTACATTTATATCAGGACGTAGATGCATAAGCTGACATTTCCTTCTTAATGAACCGGTTGCTACAGTTGCCCCTTCTTTCAGGTTTTTGATTGTAGTTCCTTTTTTTCTTGCGATCAAAACATCACCGGGATTATGTCTTTTAGAAACAGCAGCAAGCTTCAATCCGGAAGGTAAATCTGTTTGTAAGTCTTTTAAACTGTGAACTGCCAGATCGATTTTATCCTGTAAAAGTGCTGATTCCAGTTCCTTTGTAAATAAACTCTTATCACCAATTTTTGAAAGCGCAACATCAAGGACTTTATCACCTTTTGTATGAATTATTTTTATTTCTACGCCGATGTTTTTATTCTTTTTTTCAAGCTCTTTTTTAATGAAGTTTGCCTGCCATAAAGCCAGCTCGCTTCCTCTTGAACCGATGACAACTTTATTTCTTCTTAAATCTTTCATCCGGGTTATTTTTCTTCTTCATCCGATTTATTTTTATCTATTCCAAATAAACTTCTGATAATGCCGATCTTGGTAACAGCATCTTCTGCACCCGTGCCTGATTCATTTACTTTTCTTAATTCAGTAGTAGGATGATGAAGAATTTTATTGATGATTCTTTTAGTTACAATCTCGAGCTTTTCCCGGTCTTCGGTGGAAAATTTGTTGATGTTCTTTTCCACCTCTTCGGTCCTGATAGCTTCAAAATGATCTCGCAGATTTTTTATTGTTGGTGCCGACTGCAGAGAGTTATACCATTCGAAAAATGAATCGAGTTCCTCATCAATAATTTTTTGAACTTTGGGAATTTCTGCTTTACGTTTTGAAAGATTTTGCTCAACGATGATATTTAATGAATCGATATCATGATAAAAAACATAATCTATCTGCTTTGAATGTGGATCGATATCTCTCGGCACAGCAATATCCATCAGCACCATAGATGCAAAATCTCTTTTCTTCATTGCGGCTTCAACATCTTTTTTGCTAATTAGAATATCTTCGGCACTGGTAGCGCTTACGATTATATCGAAGTTATGAAGATGGTTTTTAAATTGATCAAAGGTGAGAAAAGACGAATCAAGTTTTATAGCAAGCTTTTCCGCTTTATCGGGTGTTCTGTTCGTAATGGTGAGCCTGTGGATTCCCCTGTCAATTAAATGTTTCGCAGCAATTTCACCAGTTTCTCCTGCGCCGATAACTAAAGCAGATTTTTTACTCAGGTTTGAAAAAATCTTTTCTACCAGTTGAACCGCTGCGTAAGCAACAGTAACAGCGCCTTCGCTTATAGCAGTTTCCGTAATAGCACGCTTTCCTGCTTTTAATGCTGCATTGAATACACGTTTCATAAGAAAACCAGCAAATTGCATTTCTTCCGAGATCCGGAAGGCATCTTTAACCTGCTTGTAAACCTGGTTATCGCCGATCAGTAATGAATCAATTCCGGTTGCTACTCTGAAAAGATGTTCAAGTGATTCGCGCGATATAAAAGATTGAAAATTCTCTTCCGAGATTTTAAGAGTGTTTTTATTTTCAACAATAAACTTCTGAAGTAAAGGATGGTTTAAAGACGAATCTGCAGGTATACCATACAATTCAGTACGGTTACATGTTGAAAGAATTAAACCTTCCTTCAGCAAACCGGATTTGGCTTTATCGATAAGCGAACGCACCTCTTCTTCACTAAGAAAAAGAGATTCTCTCAGTTCTACCGGAGCAGTTCTGTGATTGATCGATATTGCAAAAAGATTCATCTGCGTGCTTAATAAAAAGAATGAAAACTATGTGCTAAAAAATTTGAGGCAATTGTGGACAATAAAGCTAGCAAAAAGCCCGTAATAGATAGTAAAACTAATTTCTTACCTTTCCACTTGGAAAGCAACTTGCTTAAAATTCCTATTCCGTAAAGAAGCCAGACTAAACCAGACCCAATAAGCTTTGGATCAAGATATGAAAAATCCGGGAATGCTTTCGGCAGCCAGATTATCCCGATTATTATTGCTATTGAAAGAAGAATAAACCCGATGATTGCGGAATAAAAACTTAATCTTTCCAGAACTTCAAGGTTTGGCAAGCGGTTGAAAATCAATCCGAAACGGTTCTTTTTTAAATCTTTATACAAGGTAAGATATAAGAAACCATAGACTGCCGAAATTGTAAATCCTGAATATCCCAGCAAAGCGCTAATAACATGTGAGCCGAGCAGATTGTTTTTTAGAACTTCTTTTACAACAACCTGTTCCTGAATAAACAGGGAAGATATTAATTGGAAAATAAAAGAGATAATAATTATAAAGGGTCCGGTTCCTCTTATGTCGGTTACAAGTTCCAGCACGAAATATGAAAATGTAATTGCAAAAGCCAGTACGGTAAAAATCTCAAACACGTTTGTGATTGGCGGATGAGAGAACTCGCTTGTTCGTAAAAACAGGTAAATTATGTGGACAAAAAGAGTGATAAAAATCAGGACTCGTTTTGCATTAAAGAATTTTTTCTCTCCACGCATAAAATCATAAAAATAAACGGAAAGAGTTCCAAAGTAGAGAATAGGGAGAAGTATGTTCAGAAATATTATAACCGGCTTCATATTATTTTGCCTTATAAAATTGACTTGCCGGTCGAAATTTAGTTATTGCCGGAATGAGAAACAATGTAAATTCTGACCGACAAGTCATAAAATGGGGTGTATTAGTTTCCACCAAGGATTAATGGTAAGCCATTTTTACCCGATCCAATAACGATAACTTTCGTATTTGAAGAGTTCGCAAGCTTTTCAGTGGCTTCAATACCTTTCCATTGAAGAAGCTGATCACTTATTCCTTTAGATACAATATCCTGAAAATCAGCAATACCTTTTGCTTCAATTCTTTTCCTATCGGCTTCTTGTTCTTCTTTCTGAAGTATGAAAGCCATCCGTTGACTCTCTTGCTCAGCCTGTAATTTTTCTTCGATAGATTTTGTTAAGCGATCCGGCAGTTTAATTTGTCTGAGAGGAGCCTGTTCAACAGTAATTCCGCGGGGACCAACAAGCTTTTCCAGTTCATCAAGAATTTCGCCAGCCAGCTTTTCGCGTGAAGCAGTATATAATGCCTTTGCCTCATAACGTGCTGTTACACCCCTTACTACCGAACGAAACTGAGGCACTAAAATGATTTCGGTATAATTTGGTCCTACCGTTTTATAGATATCATTGGCTTTTTCCGAATTCAATTTGAACAAGAGACTTATTTCAAGATCGACACTCAATCCTTCTTTTGAAGGAACAGACATTAGCTCTTTTATTTCCTGGGTTTTGATGCTCATCTTTTCAACATTTGCCATAGGATTTACTAAGTTTACACCTGGTTTCAATGTAACATCGCTTACATTACCAAGAAAATCCACAACACCGGTGTGCCCGGCAGGAATTACCGTCCAGCATTGTGAAATTGCAATTACTAAAGCAACGACAATGCCTGTAAGTGCCAAGGAAGCCTCTGATTTGTTCATTCTCCTTTTAGCATTTCTGTAAACGAAAAAAGCTACAACTGCAGCTATTAAAGCAACTATAAATAACATTTTAATGCCTCATTATTTGTTATTGAATGTTCTCATCCTCAGTAAGTTCGGAGATTATTTTATGTTCTTTTTTAACTAATGATTTTCTTAATCAGTCTTGGTCTTATCGGTCTTTTATTTGAAAAAGTAATTGCATCTGATAACATTCTTGCAGCCAGATCATTTTTTAATTTATTATCTGAGTGTAATTCAGCAATATCGTCTCCTTTTTTTAGTTTGTCACCAATTTTAATCTTAAAAACTATTCCTGCTTTCGGATCGATCTTATCTCCCAGTTTTTTTCTTCCTGCACCAAGCTCAAGTGAAGCCGTACCTACTTGGAAATTATCGATCTTCTTAACAAAACCGCTTTTATCTGCAGTTAGTTTTTTAACGAACTTTGATTCCGGGTATTTTTCAGGATGATTGATATAATCAACTTTCCCGCCCTGTAGTTTAGCTATCTCAATAAACTTCGAAAATGCTTCGCTATTTTTGATTTGTTCTTCTGCTAATTTTTTCCCTTCATTTATTGATTTCGATTTTTCGCCGAGATAGATCATTGCCCCGGCGAGGTTTAAACATAATTCGTAGAGATCGTTTTTTACTTCACCTTTTAAAACCTTGATCGATTCATAAACCTCGAACCAGTTGCCGATGTAATTTCCTAACGGTTGATTCATATCAGTTATAAAAGCAATAACTTTTTTATCGAACGATTTTGCTGTACTGATGAGAGAATCTGCCAAATTCTCCGCATCTTTTGTTTTTCTCATAAATGCACCGCTGCCGGCTTTAACATCGAGGACTAATCCGTCGATTCCTTCGGCAAGCTTTTTACTCATTATGCTTCCGGTAATGAGCGGGATCGATTCGACTGTTCCCGTTACATCACGAAGAGAATAAATTATTTTATCAGCCGGAGCAATTTCTTTCGTCTGTCCGATCAGTACTGCACCACATTTTCTCAAAACAGATTTGTATTCATTCAGATTTAAACCTGTTCTGAAGCCGGGAATCGATTCAAGCTTATCAAGAGTTCCGCCGGTATGTCCTAAGCCCCTTCCCGAAATCATCGGCACTTTAATACCAAGTGATGCTACAATTGGTGCAATTATAAGTGATGTCTTATCACCAATGCCGCCGGTAGAGTGTTTGTCGATCTTAACACCTGGAATTGAATTCAGATTCACGACTTTTCCACTGTGGAGCATCGCATCGGTAAGGTATGAGGTTTCTTTTTTATTCATACCTTTTAAATAAGCAGCCATCAAAAAAGCTGAAAACTGGTAATCGGGAATTATATTTTTAGTATAGCCCGATATAAGAAAATCAATTTCGTCTTTTGTAAAAGCTTTTCCGTCTCTTTTTTTCTGTATAAGATTAACAACATTCATAGTATCAATTTAACTATTATTGTAATTAAATGAAGAGATAACAGCGTGACACACATTTGTTGAAAAAAAATATGAAACAGCGCGTCAGGGGAATAGAAGTACGGATGTGGAGAAGAGGAAAGGAATATCTTAACAACATTGCTTGCCATTATAAGTTATTATAACTATGTTTTATACAGCAATTTGTAATAAGGGGGAATCTCTTGGGAAAGATCGTTTACAAAATTGCTGAAGTTTTCTTCTTGATATCTTCTCTAAAAAGATTCCCCGGCTTAGGTGAAATAAGTATTTTTTTTAACTAATAGTTTTCAAGGGGAAATTATGAAAGCTAAATTTTATCATCGGCAATTTTTAATAATTGTTGCATTTCTATATCGATCCTCTACGAAAATAAAAAACGAAGGAATCGTAAAATTATACTTAGGATATGTAGATGGAAATTTTGATTCGGATAAAAAAATATCACTTTATTAGGGGAGCTAAATACAATGAAAAGATCAAAACAACTAACCTCAGGCTTAAATCCATTTTTATCCATCTTTCTGAACTGCGTACTAAATATAAAACAACTACATCCGTTTACATTAAAAGTTAAGCCTAAAATATATTTCCTTTTATTATCGTTATTACTTGCAAGTGAGATATACGGTCAAATATTATATATTAATGGAAATATCTCTGCCGACTCCATTCCTGTTAGTTATGCTTCGATTACATTTGTTGATGAGAGTGACTCATCAAACAAATTTACAGCATTGACTGATGTTGCGGGAAATTATCAGCTTGATATAATTACCGGAGTAAAAGAAGACCCCGCAGCCCCGACAAGTTTTGAACTTGCTCAGAATTATCCTAATCCATTCTCAAATGAAACTGCAATATCCTATAAGCTGAAGCAACAATCGGATGTTCAGATAGTGATATATGATGTATTGGGTAGAGAAGTTAAGACATATTCGACACAACAACAAGGAGGGGGCATACACGGGGTTATCTTGGATGGAAAAAATAATTTGGGAATGAGAGTAAGTTCAGGTGTTTATTTCTATAAGGTAAAAACCGGGAATGAAACTCAAGTAAAAAAGATGATATTAAACCGCAGTACAAGCATTTCTGGACCATTGCAGATACAAAGTTATATGTTAGAAAAGACAAGCGCGTGGAAAGAGGAAATAACTGTAGGCGGAGGAACATATAAAGTAACGATTAAGAGCGACACAAATACAACACCATTGATTGTAATTAAAGTATTTCCGAACCAGCAAATTGATAGCGACACAACTCTGAACTATGAAGTAGAAAAGGCGAGGATAATTTTATACCAGAGCATTGATGATGTAGAAGAAGGGGATGACTCTTTGACTGTTATCAATAAGCTTGGTGAACCGAACTATATATCTGATGCAGACTTGGATGGATATATATTTCATTATTATAACGAGAGTATAGGTCTTGATTTAGCAATAACATTATATCCAACTTCAGCTCCTAAAGTAGTGGTTATTGAAGCAGATGGAATATATAGTGGGAAAACAAAAGAAGGAGTGAATATTGGAATGTATAGAGAAGAAACACTAAAATTGTTAGGGATGCCGTTATATACTGTTCCGGGATCGCCTCCAATAGAAGATTTTTATAAAGATCCTTTAGGATATTTGCCATCTTCTTTTCTTTTCACATATGATGAAAATGAAAAATTAATTAGAATACGAATGTTCCCTTAATAAAAAATGTTGACGAAAATAAAAATTATGATCAAGGATAAATATTTTTATTAAGTAATAGTTTTCTCGGGGTAATTATGAAAACTGAATTTTATCTTCTTCATTTTTTTATAGACCACTCATTTCCGTGTCCATTTATAAGAGAAGCCATTTTTCAATCAGAATGAAATATATGACAAAATGAAAAACACTTTTTATTTCTCTGTTATAATACTGTTACTAACCCGTGAAATTATTGCCCAATACCCTTTAGCGCCTGAAGTCTGGAGCGTCCCTAAAAAAATAGGTGTTATTAGTGACTGGGCGGTAAGGTCTGAAAGCCCCTCGATTAGTTTTGACGGACAAAAACTTTACATTGATGCCGGAGGGCTTGCAGTAACCGAGGGGACTGATTCGGGGTGGGCAGAACCGTATGGATTGAATAGTAATTTAAACCAGCATTTGGCCAGTTATCCCTGCATATCACCAAATGGAAAGAGATTATTCTTTACCTAGTATGTAGGTGAGTGGTATATGTATTACAGTGACTGGGACAGCACAATAAACGATTGGGGACCCGCAATAAATTGTGGACCGAATGTAAATACTCCCTATGTGGATGGCGGATGTGTACTGCCAAATGATACGACACTAATATTCTTAAGAGATACAGAAACACATATATCATACTGGGATTCTGAAAATCAAACCTGGGGACCGGTAGAGAAATGGCCAACCCTGACCCTGTGGTTTCAATCGGATTTGGGTGTATATATCTCGCCGGATTTTAAGAAGGTGTATTATACAAGAGCTCATTTAGATACAACAATAGACGGGGGTTCTTATTTAAATTATGATATAGCTGTGAAGTATGCAGACTCTACACTTCCAAGTGGATATGGACCTACGCATACACACAATACTTTGCAGGAAACTATGCAGATAGACTTGAGGGATATCCCACACTTACACCCGATGGAAAGAAAACGTATTTTACAGCAACGTACGATGGACAAATAACTATTTATGAATCAGATCTGCTGATAGATGAGAACGGGGACACAGTTACTAATGTAGAAAATAATAATGTTGAATTCCCAAACTCTTTTTACTTATCTCAAAACTACCCGAATCCATTCAATTCAACGACTAACATACGTTTTTATTTAACACAAAGCGGGAAAGTCGATCTTACTATATATGATGTTCTTGGGAATGAAATATTTAAAGCTATAGAAAATCAAACATATAATTCCGGCTAGCACGAATATCGGCTTGATATGAATTCTCCCAAAGGATTGGGAATGAGTCTTAGTAGCGGGATTTATATTTATACTTTGAAAACAAATGGGAGATCAATGTCTAATAAAATGATCTATTTGAAATAGATTGTTGTATATTCTTTATAAACGGGTCCTACTTAAACGCATCCTTAACCAACTTCTTTTGCTGCTGTGTCGAAATTCTCGATGAACCTACAGCAGGACTTGCACTCTCCGGTCTTCCAACAAAATCAAGATTACATTTACCAGGAACGTTTTCTATTAATCTTTGAGATAAGAAATTCCACGCACCCATGTTTTTTGGCTCCTCCTGTACCCAGGTAATTTCTTTAACTGAAGAATAGGAACTTAATGCTTTTGTTATTTGCTTTGCAGGATAAGGATAAAATTGTTCAAGCCGGATGATAGCTGTGTTTTTAATTTTATTTTCATCCCTGTGCTTTAAAAGATTATAATAAACTTTACCGCTTGTAAGTAAAATCCTGTCAACTGATTTTTTATTCTTTATAGAAACATCATCTATAACTTCTTTAAACTTTCCTTTAATAAATTCTTCTTTCGATGATTTTGCATCCGGATGTCGCAGCAGACTTTTGGGCGTCATTATCACCAGCGGAATTTTCATCGCAGATTTTATTTGCCTGCGCAGCAGATGAAAATATTGTGCTGGAGTAGTAACGTTACAGACCTGCATATTGTTTTCTGCACACAAAATAAGGAACCTTTCCAGTCGTGCACTTGAATGTTCCGGTCCTTGTCCTTCATACCCGTGGGGCAGCAATAAAACAAGACTGTTCGGCAATTGCCACTTTTCATAAGAAGCTACAATGAAGTTGTCTATAATTACCTGTGCGGCATTTGCAAAATCACCGAACTGTGCTTCCCAGAGAACAAGTGCGAGAGGATCGGCGGTACTGTAACCGAATTCAAATCCTATAACAGCGGCTTCGGAAAGTAAGCTGTCGAGAGCTTCAAGTTTTGCCTGATCATTACTCATATGATTTAAAGGGAAATACTCGTGCCCGTTTTTTACATCTGTAAAGGCAAGGTGTCTCTGGCTGAAGGTTCCTCTTACACTGTCCTGCCCACTCAATCTTACAGGAACACCTTCAAGCAGCAAGCTGCCGAAAGCAAGAGATTCCGCCAATGCCCAGTCGGCTTGTGCAGATCCGTCGAGCAATTTTTTTCTTTGATCTAGAAATTTTGAAAGCTTTGGATGCCCGTTAAAATCTGAAGGGACAGTTGTTAAACCATTAATTATTTTTGTAAGAACATCATTCGGTATAGAGGTACTTTTATCGGGAATGATGTCATCCATCACCTCCTTTGAAACTGCAAGCGGAAGATCGCCTTCAAATTTTTCACTTTCCTTTTTTATTTTCTCAAACGATTTGGTCATCCTCTTATCATTTTCACTTTTCATCGATTTAATTTCTTCTTCTTTAATGACCCCGCTCTCTAAAAGTTTTTTCAGATAAATATCTTTTACAGAAGAATGATTTTTTATCTTAGCATAAAGAAGAGGCTGTGTAAATCCCGGCTCGTCGCCTTCATTGTGTCCGTGTCTCCTGTAACCGAACAAATCGATAACAACATCTTTTTTAAAAATCCGCCTGAACTCAAATGCAAGCTTTGCAATCCAGATTGCCGCTTCCGGATCATCGCCGTTAACATGGAAAATAGGAGCCTGGATCATCTTTGCAACGTCTGTTGCATATTGTGATGAACGAGCTTCATCAGGAGTTGTTGTAAAGCCTATCTGGTTATTTACAATTATGTGTATCGTTCCGCCGGTTCTGTAACCAGTCAGTTGCGAGAGATTCAGTGTTTCAGCAACGATTCCCTGCCCGGCAAAAGCGGCATCTCCATGAATTAATAAGGACATTACTTTAAGATGAGACTTATTATCATCGAGTCTGGTTTGTTTTGCACGAACAATTCCTTCAACAACAGGATTTACCCATTCAAGATGACTTGGATTTGCAGCAACAGAAACATTAATTGTTTTGTTATCCCGTGTTTTATATTTGCCTGATGCACCGAGGTGATATTTTACATCACCAGAACCTGCAATAGAATTCGGATCGAGTATATCCTCAAACTCGCTGAATATGGTATCATACTTTTTCCCGAT
>JAJDNK010000118.1 GCA_022340715.1 bacterium BMS3Abin03
AATTTCTCTCACTTTTTCAGGATCTGAATTGTAGGAAACGCCAATTGGAAAATTAAAACGTACATTTCTATCGGTATGACTCCAGTTTATTACTTTTGAAGAAATAAATTCAGAATTGGGTACAATGATTGAGATATTGTCATTTGTAATGATGGTTGTTGATCTCATTGAAATCCTGATAACATCGCCTGAAACATTCCCAACCTCTATCCTGTCCCCTACTTTAATCGGGCGTTCAAAAAGAATAATAATACCGCTTACAAAATTGTTAGTGATATTCTGAAGACCAAAGCCGACGCCAACACCCAGCGCACCTGCAATAATCGTAAGCACGCTCAAATCCACACCAAGGTATTGTACAATTATTATAAAACCGATAACCATCAGCACGTATCTGAAAATAGTGCCCATTGCTACACGTACACCGAGATCGAGGCTTGTTCTTGCAAGTGCAGTATAGATAAGCCATTTCTTTAATTTTGCCGTTCCGTAGAAGAGTATAAAAATCAGAAAGAAAAAGTAGAGCAGCATCCATACGGTTACCGGATTATTACCAAGGTTGAAGAGATGGATTCCCGAATACTTTTTAATGAATTCGAATATGTCGGAAATTACTTGCACGTGTTTATCCGTTGCCCGATTAGTTGTAACTGAATTGATTTATTTTACATGTAAAATTGAAATTAATTAAAAGTAGTGTTAAAAGAAAGAAACGGATAATGCTAATCACATATAAGAAAATTTTGTCAATAATGTATGATAACCTGCTTTTATCCCCAATAAATTGACTTCACATTTTATGTTTGTGAAATTAATGATAATTTAAAAAGAAAATTTAGTTTAAGAGTATCAAATCTGATTTACTGTTAAAATGTATTCTGATTAGTGGCTGACACAAACAACAACTCCGGATCTAAACAACCTACCTTTGCCCGCGACCTGGGACTCTTTGATGCAACTATGATCGGTGTTGGTGCAATGATCGGGGCAGGCATTTTTGTACTAACCGGTTTAGCTGCCGGGGAAGCCGGACCGGCATCAATTCTTTCATTTGCTTTAAATGGACTTGTTACATTGATCACTGCATTTGCCTATGCAGAATTAGCTTCGGCAGTTCCACGCGCAGGCGGAGGATATTCTTTTGTAAGAATGGCATTCCCGGGAGCAACGGGTTTTATTGCCGGGTGGATGTTGTGGTTTGCCTATACTGTTGCATGCAGTCTTTATGCACTTGGCTTTGGAGGATATTTCTGGGAGTTCTTTTTAAAGTATTTTCCCGGTCTGGCGGAATCAATACATTCTGTATTAAGACAGCATTCCGTTGTGCTGGTTGTTACCGCTATAATCGCATCGTTTTTCATCTGGTTAAATATGCGCGGTGCGGAAGTAACCGGAAAAACTGAGAATGTCTTAACACTCTCTAAAATTGCAATACTGTCAGTTTTTATCTTTTTCGGTTTGAGCCAGATCTTCGGCGAACCAACACAATCTTTTAAACACTTCACACCATTTTTCCCAAAAGGTTTTAGCGGAGTATTTGTTGCTATGGGTTTAACCTTCATTGCTTTTGAGGGTTATGACCTGATCGCCACAGTTGCTGAAGAGATTAAAAGTCCTGAGAGGAATATTCCCCGCGCTACCTTTATTGCTCTCGGCATTACAATTATAATTTATCTGCTTATCCTGTTCGTTTCACTCGGAGCCATTAATGTTGCAGAACCATCGTGGGAATTTTTGGGACGATTTAAAGAAACTGCTATTGTACGTGCAGCAGAAGCATTTATGCCTGCATTCGGTGTGGGACTTATTGTTTTCGGTGGTCTTCTTTCAACTATGTCTGCATTGAACGCAACAGTTATGGCCGCATCGAGAGTAGCATTTTCTATGGGAAGGGATCTCTGGCTTCCACCTAAAATGTCAAAGATTCACACTACACGCCGCACACCTTATGTTGCTGTCTTCGTTACCGGTTTCATTTTAATCATTATGGCAGTAACACTTCCTATAGAAGCAGTTGGGTCGGCGGCAAGCTTAATATTTTTATTAACCTTTGCGATGGTAAATCTCTCACTGATAGCTTTAAGAAGAAAGTATCCTGAAATACCACGCAAATACCGTGTTCCTTTATATCCCTATTTACCTATACTTGGCTTTTCATTAAATATTTTTCTTGCACTTTACCAGTTTAACTTTCAACCCATTGCGTGGTATGTAACTATAGGATGGATTGCCGTGGGATTACTGCTATACTATGCCGTATTCGAAAAGCAGGCAGCACCATTCGAACCACAGGTGCTGCTTCCGGGTAAGCCGGTACCGGAAACAGAAAATGTTCCTTCGGTTTTAATTTCTCTGCATAATCCTGACAACGTTGAGATGTTGATGAAAATCGGAATGTCAGTCGCCCGGCAGAGAGGGATAAGATTAATTGCAATTAGTGTGGTTACTGTTCCACGGCAGGTACCGATTCACGAAGGTTTAAGATATGCACATCACAAAGAACCGTTGTTATCAGAAGCAAAAAAAATCGCTTCCCAGCAGAAGATAAAATTAGAAACAGACCTTGTAATTGCTCACAATGCAGCAGACGGAATTCTGGCAGCAGTAAATAAACATAATGCCGAAGCTTTGATTATGGGCTGGAAAGGATTTACAAATGCACGAGATAGGATATTCGGTGAAATAGCCGATCAGATAATAAGACTTGCACCATGCGATTTATTAGTTCTTAAGATAGGCGAAAAGGCAGGATGGGATAATTGTCTTCTTCCAACAGCAGGAGGACCAAATGCCCAGTTGGCGTCAACAGTATTAAACTCGATGGCAAAAGAATTTAACATGAGTGTTACAGCCGGTTACATAATAAATGAAAATGCAACCGGGGAGGAAAGAGATCTTGGTGAGGAAAGAATGGATTTCACAGTATCAAGACTAGATTCCGAAATAAAATCCGACAAGAAAATTTATGAATCAAAATCAGTTGCCGGTGGTATTGCAAAAGCCAGCAGGGATTTTGATCTCGTTGTTATCGGGGCAGCGAAAGAACCATTCTTCAAGAAAATGCTGTTTGGTGAAATACCGGAAAAAGTCGCACG
>JAJDNK010000136.1 GCA_022340715.1 bacterium BMS3Abin03
TTATATACGAGATTGAAAATCAGATTAGTTCCTTCTTTACCATAACCCAAATTGTTTAGTTTCTTAATCGCAGCAATCGATTTCTCAAAAACACCTTCACCTCGCTGTTTATCAGTAAATAATTTTTTGTAGAAAGGAAGAGAAGAAATAATTTCAACTTTGTGATTTGCCAAAGATTCTGTGTAATCTTCAAAACCATTCGATTCAAGAATTGTCAGGTTCGAACGAACAATAACGTGTTTGCCCAGTTTTTTTATTTCATCAACGAACCATTTGAAATCGGGATTCAACTCTGGTGCACCGCCAGTAAGATCGACCGTCATAATGTCGTGTTTACTTAAAACATCAAGACAATGCTGCATTGTTTCCCTTGTCATAATTTCTTTACGATCGGGACCGGCATCAACGTGACAATGTTTGCATACCTGGTTACACATTTTTCCAACATTTACCTGGAGGATTTCTATCTTCCCGGTTTTTAACGGACCTTCACCTACAAGCTCATATTTTTCGTTGAAGTGAGGTAAGCTTGTTTCATAATTTATAATTTTTAATTGTTCGTTTGCCAGGGCTAGCTGTTCTCCGGATGCTTTCATACTTTTATTTCTTGGCTTCACTTTTTTCTTCCGTTACATTGTGAGTTTCGAATTTACATTTTTCATTTGTACGCCATGTGCCAATGAAGCACCACCCCTTATCGCACAGGCAACGTGAATGGCTTCAGTCATCTGTTCTAGATCTGCACCTTTTGATAAACTTTCCTGTGTGTAAGCATCGATGCAATATGGACATTGAACTGCATGTGCAACTGCTAAAGCTATTAATGCTTTTTCCCGTTCACTCAATGCGCCTGCTTTAAAAACTGAACCATACCAATCGCTGAACTTTTGCCATAATTCCGGTGAACCTTCACTCATTTCACTAAATCTTGGCAAGTCTTCCGGTTTATAATAGGTTTCCATTAGATTCCCTTTCTGTAATTAGAATTATATAATGGTTATTTCCGAATTCCTAATGATAAAATAAATTCAAATTAATTGTTTTGATGTTTGTGTTCAACTAACATAAAAATCACAATTCGTGATACGAAAATCATCACGGAATTGTAAAAATGTGTTTTCTATAACAAGATTTTAATGATTGAACACCGAATGGTGCTCTGACTTTTGATGAGTATTAACTCTTAAGATTATTGCCTTTGGATAATCTCGTTAGTTGTAGCTGGTTTCTTCATCCTTTGCTGAGCCAAAAAACTTCCCTTCCTCACAAGTATAACCCCGGAAAAGATAAGAATAACTGCAAATAGTAAGTTGATTGAAAGTTCTTCATTTAAAATATACCAGCCTAAAATCAAAGCAATAATGGGATTGATATAAGCATAAGTTGAAACGAATGACAATGGCAGTTCAGAAATTGCATAAATGTAAGATGCATAACCGAAAATAGCTCCTACTACAATTAGATAAACCATTGCAAGAATGCCGTTTTGTGTAAGATGGAACCAGCTAAATTCGCCGAGTACTGTTCCAAGAGCAGTTTGTGCTAGCCCTGCAATCAACATTTGTACTGCAGCGCCCATCAATGGATGAACGGAAACTTTATGATATTTAGAGTAAATGCTGCCAAGCGCCCATGCAATTTCAGAGCCCATAAGTGCTAAAACACCAAAGATATTTTTTGTGCTTAGCCACGATGAAAGATCGACACCAAAAATTGTAATAACACCGGCAAGACCGAAGATCAACCCGATTACGATCAGGTGATTTAGTTTCGGACCCTTTTTTCTTAACGATTCGAATCCAACCATCCAGAAAGGAAGTGTTGTAATCAGCAATGCTGTTAGTCCACTGGGGAGACTTTGTTCAGCAGTTACAACCAGACCGTTTCCGAATCCGAGTAAAGCGATACCAACGATTGCGAGATGAATCAAATCCGATTTTTTTGGTAATTGTTTACCGGTTAATCTGAGAACAAAAATTAAAATTATGCTTGCAGTGATCCAGCGAAAACCCGCGAATAGCATCGGTGGCAAATCGGCAACACCTATCCTGATTGCAAGATAGGTTGTTCCCCAGATAATACAAATTGCGACCCAGGCAATGTAAGCCCGGAATGTTGGTTTGCTCATTAATAAAAGTTAAAATGAAATTCATTAATTGAAATGGGAATATACAATAAAAAGTTCAGGTTAAGATTATGAGTAAGAGTATGAGAAAGATCAAGCGACAGCAGTTCGTCTTTTATTTACCTGTCGCTTTATATAAATTTATGATCATTTATTCTGAAATTAATTCATAAACCAGAACAAAACACTTTGGAGAATAATAAAATGACTACAATTGTTGATATAGTTGGAAGAGAGATTTTAGATTCAAGAGGAAATCCTACCGTGGAAGCGGAGGTAACACTGGAAAGCGGTGTAACAGGAAGAGCTGCTGTGCCTAGCGGAGCTTCAACCGGTGAGCACGAAGCAGTTGAATTGAGAGATGGTGATAAAAACCGTTACGGCGGCAAAGGCGTGATTAAAGCAGTAGAAAACATCAATAATAAAATTGCCGATGAACTGATTGAATTTGATGCAGGTGATCAGGTCGGTATAGACAAATTTTTAATAAACCTGGATGGAACAGAAAACAAAGCAAATCTTGGTGCGAATGCCATTCTCGCCGTTTCACTTGCATGTGCAAAAGCTACTGCACAAACGCTTGGTATTCCTCTTTACCGATACATTGGTGGAACGAATGCACGTACACTTCCGGTCCCGATGATGAATATTCTAAACGGTGGAAAACATGCGGATAACAATGTAGATTTCCAGGAATTTATGGCAATGCCGGTAGGTGCACCAAATTTTGCTGAAGCGTTGAGAATGGGAGTTGAAACTTTTCATGCATTAAAATCTGTTTTGAAATCAAAAGGATATAATACTGCAGTTGGTGATGAAGGTGGATTTGCACCTAATCTAAAATCTAACGATGAAGCAATTGATGTTATCCTGGAAGCAATAAATAAAACAGGTTATAAAGTTGGCGATGAAATTGCAATTGCGCTCGATCCTGCTTCAAGTGAATTTTATTTGAAAGATAAAGATGCCTACCATTTGTTCAAGTCTGCTCCGGATAAAATTATTCCGAAAGAAAAGATGGTTGATTTCTGGGCTGATTGGATTTCAAAATATCCTATCGTATCTCTTGAGGATGGTCTTGCTGAAGATGACTGGGACGGCTGGAAACTTTTAACTGAAAAAATAGGTGATAAGGTTCAGCTTGTTGGAGATGACATCTTTGTTACCAATACCCAGCGGTTGTCAAAAGGAATCGAAATGGGTGTGGCTAATTCTATTCTCATTAAAGTAAACCAGATCGGTACATTGACCGAAACTCTTGAAGCGATTGAAATGGCGAAAGTTGCCGGTTATACAAGTGTTATCAGTCACCGTTCTGGTGAAACCGAGGACACAACAATTGCAGACATTGCTGTTGCAACAAATGCAGGACAAATAAAAACAGGTTCTGCTTCAAGAACGGATAGGATTGCAAAATATAATCAACTCCTCAGGATTGAAGAAGAGCTTGATACAAATGCAGTCTTTCCGGGAATGAATGCATTAAATTAAAATTATAATCAGTATGTTGATTAAAGCTGATCTACAATTTTAGTGAGATCAGCTTTTTTATTGGTTTTCATTTCATTTATCTTCTAATCCACTTTTGTAATTAATTTTTGATTTTATGCCATACTTTGGTGAAATAATTGCACTCATTACTGCCTTTCTATGGTCTGGAACTTCGTTTGCATTTATGGAGGCAGCTAAGAGAATCGGATCACTTCAGCTTAATATCAACAGGATGATTCTTGCTTCTCTTTTCCTGATGATCATTATTCTTGAAGCTGGCTTTTCTACTGATCTGAGTCTAAAACAGGTTGAGTACTTAATTGTGAGTGGTTTTGTAGGATTGGTTTTTGGGGACTCTTTTTTATTCAAAGCGTTTCAACTGATAGGGGCGAGACTTGGTATGCTGATAATGGCTCTCGTTCCGGCAATGAGTTCTCTGCTTGCATTTTTCTTTTTAGATGAATCACTTTCAATATTGGCAATTACGGGAATGGCAATTACAATTAGCGGAATAGTTTTTGTTGTTGTAGAAAGAAGCAGCGAATCAATTCCATTGTTCAGATCAAGTCCCCTAGGAATTTTTTATGGAGTTTTAGGTGCATTAGGCCAGGCCGGAGGATTGATCCTGGCAAAATTTGCATTTACCGATGGAGAGCTTAATGGATTTGTTGCAGCATTTATTCGATTGAGTTCTGCAGTATTAATATTTTTCCCTGTTGTACTTCTTATAAAGAGATATAAAAATCCCATTCGTCTTTATAAAAAAAATATTCCCGCATTAAAAGCAACAGTTATCGGTACAATTCTCGGTCCTGTTCTAGGAATAACTTGTAGTTTGGTTGCGATAGCAAATACTAAAATTGGAATTGCTTCAACTTTAATGTCTTTAATGCCGGTAATAATGCTGCCCATAGCAAGGTATTATTACAAAGAAAAATTGAACTTTCGGGCAATAGCAGGTGCATTTATCGCAGTTATAGGAGTTATTGTTTTGTTTATGGTTTAATATCAATGTTGTTGTGATTATTATTACATCGTCGGTTCAGTTCATTGATAAGGGAATTTTTTCATCCCGATATTATTCATAGATTAGTTTCAACAATTAAGGAAAAATTTTGATGTCGATACCTGTTCAGGATAAAAGTAATTATTTAAAAGGTCTGTTAATTATAGCCAAAAGAGATAATATATTATCCGAATCGGAAGAGGAAATTCTTAAAAATCTTGCTAAAAAGCTAGGATTTTCAACTGATTTCTACGAATATACAATTCAGAACCTGCTTACAAATGAATATTTATCCGAGGAACCTGTTGAGTTTTCAGAAAATAACATTGCGAAATCATTTATTCAGGATGGTTTAAGATTGGCAAATTCTGATAATCATCTTCACGAGGAAGAAGTTAACTGGTTAAGACAAACTGCTTTGAATAATAATCTGAAACCGGAATGGTTTGATGAAAAGCTGAATGAGTTAAAGAATAATCATCAGGATATATTAAAGACGGAGTTTGCGTTGTTATCTCTGATATAACATTATAAATTCAGAATGTTCCTATATTATCTTTTTTATCTATCATAAGATATACTGTTTAAATTTCCATTAAATTGTTGTTCTCCCGCCTAATTTCTAATTTTCACATGCATTTAAAAAATTACATTAATAATTAGCTTACACTTTTAAACTAAATTCTAATCTTTTCTGAAAAGGTAAATCAATGAAGAAAATGAAAGCCCTTGTTAAAAAATATGCAAAGCCGGGAATCTGGATGGATGAAGTTCCCGTTCCTGAACACGGACCGAATGACGTGCTGATAAAAATTCATAAAACTTCAATTTGTGGAACGGATATTCATATTTATAACTGGGACGAATGGGCGCAAAAAACTATTCCAGTTCCAATGGTTACGGGGCATGAATATGTGGGAACGGTGGAAGCTATCGGAAGCAATGTTCACGATGTTAAGATCGGAGAACTTGTAAGCGGTGAAGGACATATAGTTTGTGGTTATTGCAGAAACTGCCGCGCCGGCAGGAGGCATCTTTGTCCGAATACAAAAGGTGTTGGTGTGAACAGACCGGGATGTTTTGCAGAGTATTTATCTATTCCTTTCTCAAACATCTGGCATGCAGATTCAAAGATCCCCTTGGAGGTTCTCTCTATTTTTGATCCTTTCGGAAATGCTACACATACAGCTTTATCTTTTAATGTATTAGGTGAAGATGTTTTGATAACTGGTGCAGGGCCAATTGGAATAATGGCAGCCGCAATTTGCAAGCATGCCGGGGCCAGGTATGTTGTTATCACAGATATGAATCATTACCGTCTTGATCTTGCAAAAAAAATCGGGGTTACTGAAACCGTTAATATTACAAAAGAAAATCTAAATGATGTAATGAAAAAGCTCGATATGAAAGAAGGATTTGATGTAGGGCTCGAAATGTCGGGAAATCCCAAAGCGCTTAACGGAATGATAGACGTAATGTCCCATGGAGCAAAAATTGCTTTACTTGGAATTCTTCCTTCCGGTTCCGGTGTAGATTGGGAAAAAATAGTTTTTAACGGATTGAATATAAAAGGCATTTATGGAAGAGAAATGTTCGAGACCTGGTATAAAATGCAGGTAATGGTGCAGTCGGGATTGGACATAACCCCCGTAATAACTCATCGCTTTCCTGTTGTGGAATACGAAGAAGCTTTCGAATTGATGAAATCCGGAAATTCGGGAAAGGTTATTTTAGATTGGGAATAAGAACCAATTACAAAATTAAAGATTAAAAAATTTCAAGATTAATTTTTCAATTTTGTAATCTTGCAATCTTTTAATTCAAAGGAGTTACAATGTTTACGAATTCTAAAACTCATTATTCAAATACTATTGAACAAATAAAAGAAGACGGTTTATTTAAATCCGAACATGTTATCACGAGCCCGCAACGTGCAAACATAGAAGTTACTGGCGGACAAAAAGTTTTAAATATGTGTGCGAATAATTATCTGGGACTTGCAAATCATCCCGATATTATTAAAGCCGCAAAAGAAAGTTATGATAAATGGGGATATGGTTTATCTTCAGTAAGATTCATCTGCGGAACTCAGCAAATCCACAAACAGCTTGAAGAAAAGATAACTGAATTTTTAGGAACTGAGGATACGATCCTTTACACTTCCTGCTTCGATGCAAACGGCGGTTTGTTTGAAACTTTACTTACCGATCAGGATGCTGTAATAAGTGATGAATTGAATCATGCAAGCATAATAGATGGAGTTCGTTTATGCAAGGCGCAGCGTTACCGTTATAAAAACAGTGATATGAATGATCTTGAAGAAAAATTAAAAGAAGCAAAAGCAAAAAACGCAAAACAGATATTAATTGCTACGGATGGTGTTTTTTCTATGGATGGTTACATAGCGAATCTTAAAGGCATTTGCGATCTTGCTGATAAATACGGTGCAATGGTTATGGTTGATGATTCACACGCTGTGGGTTTTATGGGAAAACACGGGAAAGGTACACACGAATATAATAATGTAATGGGAAGAATTGATATAATTACAGGAACGTTGGGTAAAGCACTCGGTGGTGCCAGCGGTGGATATACAAGTGCACGTAAAGAAATTGTAGATTTGTTAAGACAACGTTCACGTCCTTATTTGTTTTCCAACACAGTTGCTCCTTCAATTGTTGCAGCTTCTCTGAAAGTGCTTGAGATGTTAAGCTCAACAACTCATTTACGTGATAAGCTTGAAGAGAACACAAAATATTTCCGTAGAAACATTAAAGCTGCTGGATTTGAAATTAAAGATGGTGTTCATCCAATTGTTCCGATAATGCTTGGCGATGCAGTTCTCTCGCAAAAAATGGCAGCACAGCTTCTTGAAAAAGGTGTTTATGTGATCGGCTTCTTTTATCCTGTCGTCCCAAAAGATACAGCGAGAATAAGAGTACAGATTTCTGCTGCGCATTCAAAAGAAGATCTTGATTTTGCAGTGGAGAAGTTTAGTGAGGTTAAGAAAGAAATGGAAATTTAAAGGTGATTTTTAACCACAGAGTAAACGGGGAAGAAACAGAGATAGCAGAGAGTAAGACAATGAGTAAAATAGAAACATACAAAGGCGATATAACAAAATTAAAAGT